>JBLHNW010000248.1:0-6151 GCA_047622205.1 Paraglaciecola sp. | reverse complement strand
CCAGTGTTGACTATTTTCTGGCTAAGAAATTTATGTCTAAATAGATAAAACTTGCACGGGAAAGGCGGTTATTACGCCTTTTTTATTGCCTGAAAATCTCATTTTCGCCATACTGGTGTGAAATCAGTATTATTCACATAAAGAGAACTAACATTCATGGAAGCCCTTGAATTATTGCTTACCAGAGGTTCACAACCTCGCTTACAGGCTCCTGCACCAAACCCCGAAGCACTTGAAAATATTATGCAGTCCGCATTACGTGCACCTGATCATGCCTGTTTAAGACCTTGGCGGTTTGTTGTCTGCCAAAATAAAGGGCTTGCAAAACTGGGTGATATTTTTGAGCAAGCAGCCATTGCAGCGAACAAGAGTGCAGTAGAAATTGAGCGCGCCCCGCAATTACCTCTTCGTGCACCGATGGTTATCGTCGCAATTGCTAAATATACGGAGCATGTAAAAGTACCCTGGATTGAACAGGTAGCTTCTACCTCATGTGCTGTAAGCGCTATGCAAATGGCCGCTCTGGCGCAAGGTTATGGCGGAGTGTGGCGAACAGGTAGCTATGCTCGAAATGAAAGTGTTAAGGAAGCATTTGAACTAAGCGAGCAAGATGAGATTGTCGGCTTTTTATATCTCGGTACATCCATCATTAAAGCGAAGCCTAAGCAAGCCATATTGAGTCAGGACTTTTTTGAAAATTGGGATTAATGAAGTGAAAAATAAGAGATAATTCACCACAGAGATCTCTAAGTAAGAAACATACCAATTCTTTCTAACTTAAAAATTCCGTTCTCTCTGAAGCAAAGCGCTCTGTGCCCTCAGTGGTTCAAGCGCTTTTCATCTTCTAAAAGCTCGTGGCTAGATGCTCGCGGCTTCTATTCTTCAGCATCATCCTCTGGCTGCAAAATTACTCTAGCTTTGCGTTTCATGGGTAAGTCGCCCACATCTTTACCTTGCATCGATTTGATTCTGCTAGGTCCAGTATGTGAACCATCCCCTTTAGTTTTTGTTTTAAGTTTCTTTTGGGCCGGTTTTTTAGCACCTTTGAATCTTTCTGAAGGTGGTTTAATACCCGTAAACTTGGCAGCTAGACCTTCTAACTCACTGAAACTAATGGTTTGTTGCAGGAACGACTTTATCGCAGTAAAGCTCAACCAGTCTTTTGGCCCAACAAAAGAGACAGCTTCTCCCTTGTTACCGGCACGACCAGTGCGTCCGACTCTGTGTACATATTCATCAGCGAGTTTAGGTAAATCAAAGTTCACTACCAATGATACGTTGAGTAAATCAAGGCCACGAGATGCAATATCTGTCGTTACCAAAATGTGTTGCTGACCGCGGCCAAATTCATTCATGATATTGCTGCGTTGGGATTGAGTCAGATCACCACTTAATGCAATAGCATGTTGGCCTTGTTCGTTGAGCATCGTTGCTAAACGTTCTGTATCGACTCGTGTGGCTGTAAAGACGATAATCTGTCGATATACCTTTTCGTCAATAACTTTGGCCAGCATTGCCTCTTTGTGGGTCACATGGTCGGCCAGATAGAAACGCTGTTGAATGTCTTTATGTTCTTCACCAGACGAGCCAACGCTTATTCGTTGTGGCCCTTTAAGAAGGGTTTGAGTTAGGTGATGCAATGCGGCGCTATCCAGAGTAGCTGAATACATCATAGATTGGCGTTTACGATGATCTGCTGCGGCATTGATTAACCTTAGCTGGGCAGCAAATCCTAAATCCAACATACGGTCAGCTTCATCCAGAATAAGTAATTCCAGCCCGTTGAGATAAAGAGACTTGCCCGCCAAGTGATCAGCGACTCGTCCTGCTGTGCCAACGACAAATTGTGGATAGTGCTTCAAGGCTTTAACTTGGTCGTTAAAATTCTCGCCTCCCAAAACTAAGGCGGCTTTAAGAGGTTGTTTAGCGATCAACCATTTCAACTGCAAAAATACTTGTTTGGCCAGCTCTCGTGTAGGCGCTAAAATTAATACTCTGGGGTCTCTGCGACTAAGAGGTTGCTTGGTTAATACACGATGTACCGCAGGCACTAAAAATGCCAGTGTCTTGCCGGAGCCAGTCTTGGATGAGGCGATGAGATCTTTACCCAACAAACCATAAGGGATGGCTTTGCTCTGAATTTCAGTGGTCTCGTTAAAGCCTTTTAACTCCAGAGCTTTGTGAATAACGTGATGAAGGGGGAGGTCGCTAAATTGCAAAAAATAAATACTCTGTTAAATGATTAGGTTCATTATACAAGCACAGGATATTTTAGGGTGTTTTTATTTTTATCCCAGAAAAATTTAGACCTTGTTGCGAGAAAACGCAATACAAGGCCATTTAAGTCTATTACTATTATATGAACAATTTAGAACTGCATCTCAGTAACATGCTCTGATACAATCACATTACCAGCTGTTTTACTGATAATCTCGTCAATAGACACGCCTGGTGCGCGTTCAAGCAAATGAAATGCGCCGTCGCGAATCTCCAAAACCGCCAAATCAGTGATGACCCGGTTGATACAATTCACTCCGGTGAGAGGCAATGTGCACGCGGTAAGCAATTTAGACTTACCGTGTTTGTCGGCATGGGTCATGGTCACAATAATATTTTTTGCACCCGCGACCAAATCCATTGCTCCGCCCATACCCTTGATCAGTTTACCCGGTATCATCCATGAAGCGATGCTGCCATTTACATCAACTTCAAACGCACCAAGAACCGTGACATCCACATGTCCGCCACGGATCATAGCGAAACTATCAGCCGAATTAAAAATCGACGCCCCAACGCCCGCGGTTACTGTTTCTTTGCCGGCATTTATCATGTCAGCATCAACCTGTTCTTCAGTTGGATAAGGCCCCATGCCCAGTAAGCCGTTTTCAGATTGAAGCATTACGTGCATATCTTTGGGCACATAATTCGCCGCTAAGGTCGGTATGCCGATACCTAAATTTATGTAGTCGCCGTCGTGAAATTCCTGCGCCACGCGCATGGCTATTTGATCTCTGGATAGTGCCATGATTGTCTCCTATTGAGTGATTTACGAAGTGGTATCAGTTTTAGAAAGCACTTTGCGTTCAATGCGTTTTTCAAACTTTCCAACGATGACTCGATCCACATAAATTCCGGGGGTGTGTATCTGACTGGGATCTAATTCACCTGGTTCAACTAATTCTTCTACTTCAAGAACGGTGATTTTTCCTGCAGTGGCGGCCATAGGATTAAAATTTTGTGCGGTATGTCGATAAATACAATTGCCATATCGATCCGCTTTCCAGGCTTTAACGATTGCGAAATCGCCTGTGACAGAGTGCTCCATAATATAAGGCCGTCCATCAAACTCTCGAACTTCCTTGCCTTCGCCGACGGGTGTACCGTAACCAGTAGCAGTAAAGAATGCCGGGATCCCAGCCCCACCGGCGCGCATCTTTTCCGCCAGAGTGCCTTGTGGAGTCAACTCTACTTCTAACTCGCCGTTTAATAATTGTTGTTCAAACAAGGCGTTTTCACCTACGTAGGAAGACACCATCTTTTTAATTTGTCTATCTTCTAATAGTAGTCCGAGACCGAAACCATCCACACCGCAGTTATTTGATACCACAGTGAGACCCGTCGTCCCCATCGCTTTTATCTGGGAAATCAGGCCTTCTGGAATGCCACATAAACCAAATCCACCGGCAATTATTGTCATGTTATCTTCAAGTCCGTGCATCGCCTGTGCATAGCTATCAACAACTTTATTAAATCCCGCCATATCGTCTTCCTACTTTTTTGTTTGTTTCCAGACTAATAGTAAAGACTATCTTCTAATAGTAAAATTGATTTAACATCGTTATTCATAAAATAAATTTATTAATAGGTTGGCTAACAAGTGTTAAATGTATCTCATCGGCAATTACGGGCTTTCGTGTATGTGGCTCAGTCTAGTAACTTTGCAGATGCAGCTGAAAAAATGTGTCTGTCACAACCCGCTTTATCTACTTCGATTAAGAAGATGGAGTCACAACTAGGCGGTTTGCTCTTTTCACGCACTACGCGAAAGGTAAAACTCAGTCCAGAGGGCAGTCAATTTCTGCCTGTTGCTATCCGGTTGTTAAACGATTGGGATGATGCGATGGCAGATATTCACAATGTTTTCGCCATGGGGAAAGGCAAATTATCCATCGCTGCCATGCCATCGTTTGCTGTTGGACCGTTACCAGGGATATTGCGAGAGTTTCAGATCTGTTCGCCAAATATAAAAATCAGCGTGTTGGATATTGTAATGGAGTCGGTAATAAAATCTGTACGTGAGGCCAGAGTTGATTTGGGTTTTACTTTTGAAACTGAGCACCTGGACGGCATTGAATTCTACCCAATGTTTACTGACAATTTCATTGCTGTTATGCCCATGGACAGTGAACTGGCGAAATTCCAACAACTGTCCTGGTCACAACTTTGTGCACACCCATTTGTGGCAATGAATAGAGGGTCGGCTATTCGTGGCTGGATCCATGAGCATGTCAGTCAGTTAGGCTTGACGATCGATACGGTAGCTGAAGCGGGACAACTCGCGACACTTGGTCAGTTTGTAAAATATGGTTTGGGTATTTCTGTGGTTCCGGGTTTATGCAGGGAACAGATGGAAAATAAAGGATTAAGGTGTCTGCCCATTGAAAACGGTGGATTATTTAAACGCGTTGGAATGATTAAAAAAGTACGGGGAAATATGTCAGTTGCGGCGAATACTTTGTGGGAATGGGTGCTAGCTCATCCGACAGATCAAATCTGAGCAATGGCAGATTAATGCTACCATTTCTTTTTATCGGCAAATAATTCATCCAGTTCATTTCTCTCTGATTCGCGTTTTTTTGCTACGTCTTCAGTATTAGTGCTACGTAATTTTTCCTGGATTTTGCTCAGTTGCTCCTCCAGTTGGGCTTTTCTGGAAGTAATATAATTATCTGGATTAGACTGGCTAGCAAGGGCTCCAATGGCTTTTTCCAGGCATTGCCTGGCAGAGCCCATTTGATTGGCTTTCATTGATGCTTCACCTCTGCGCATCAAAGTATCGACGTTAGCTCGTAATTGTAAACGTTCAAGGATTTTATCCTCCATGGTGAAAACACTGCTTTCAACCTTGCCTTTGCGATGTTCTGCAATAAGCAACTGACGCATGTTTTTTATGCCTCTGATGAGCTGAATAACATCTTTGTCGCCAGCCGGTAATTTGAAAGCATCATCAGCAGGGGGAGGCTTATCTAAGCGTATTTGGTTTATCGCCTGTTCCGTGGTTTTTAATCGAGAGCGAATGTCGCTAGCGTCTGGATTTAACTGCAGTGTACCCCGCAGCGCATTATAGATGCGGCATTGCAAAATATAGATCAAGCGCTGTGTAGCGGGGATCTGATCTGTCACCATTATGACGGTTTCAGTATCATCAATGACTGATTTAAACTTGGCAATCTCTGCGCGTTTCTCGCCTTCAACTTTTTCATTGTGCTGCTGAACCGCATTCACCACAATAGCCATGACCACCAGTGATACTATCAATATCAATATAATTGCAAAAACCATGTATTTATTTTATTCCCATATCTCTTGCCTACTACCCGTAAAGCGCTGCAAATAAGTTAGGGGAGTTTTAAAGTAAATAAACTGCCTCCTAACTTCCCCCCATTTGCCAATGTAATCGAACCTTGACGCTGACCATTTCTATGCGCTCGAGCAATTAGACGAGCAAAATATAGGCCAAGTCCTGTTCTACCTTGCCCTATGTCGTAATTTTGTATATTTATTTCGTTCGCTTCAAGCATACTTTTAGGATAGCCCGGGCCATCATCTTCGACTTGAAAAATCAGATAACCATTTTCTTCATAAACGTTTAGTGAAATTTTCTTCTCACTGTAACGCATTGAATTTATCAGTACATCGTTAAGTAGAATACTAATAAGATCAGAATCCAAATACCAGACTAGTTCGGGATGTTGTCTGACGTTTAAAGTTATTTTTTTATGGGCCAGGTAGCTCTCATTGCGAGCCAACATATCTTCCACCACATCATCAATATAATGTTGGTCAATATTAATTGGCAGACTATCCAAACCAGCCCTATAGAGTGACAGCAGTTGCACCAAACCAGTGTTAAGTCTGGACGCCTCGTAAT
>JBLHNW010000247.1:0-6166 GCA_047622205.1 Paraglaciecola sp. | reverse complement strand
GCATATGTCTTTTATACCTTAAGCCTACTCGCCATAACCTTTATTTGGCTATCAAAACGGCATAAAAATACTATGCTACTTGAGGCCTCACATAACTCGGCTATACGCAGTAAAAATCGCCTCACCCTGGCACTAAACGCAAGTAACAGTGACATATGGGAATGTCGCTTAAGTAACAGTAAGTTCGATGCACCAAGATTCACCAAAGAACTCGCTTACCAAAATATGCAAACTACTGTTGATTTTGAACAGCATTTGGCACTGATTCACAATGAAGACAAGTCGCTATATTTAGCCCACTGGAAACGATTCATTGCCAGAGAAGACAAGGATCTCGATGTCACTTATCGTATGCTTGCCAAAGATGGTAGTTTTGTATGGTTTAGAGATTCCGGCAGCGTCGTGGAAAGTGATATAAGCGGCAATGTCGTATTGGTCACGGGCACTTATACCAACGTCACCGAAACAATTTCAGATCAGGAAAATTTAAGATTATTCGGTGAAGCGTTTAAACACACCCATGATTGGGTAGTCATTTATAATCGAAAAAAATATCCTATTGCCGCCAACGAAGCCTTTATGAAGGTTTTTGAACTCGATCAAGATATCGATCTAATGCAGGCACTCACCCAAATATATGAAGCCCAAACACCAGATACCTCACGGTTTTGGCAAAAACTGCAAGAATTAAAAGCTGACGAACATTGGGAGGGTGAAGACAATATAGTTTTTCTTGATGGCAGAATTTGTCATATACTCGTCCACATTAAAGCGATCGCAAATGTCCATGAGCCGAGCAAAATAGAAAATTATTTGCTGATAATTTCAGATATTAATGAGCAAAAAGCGGCCGAAGAAAAACTGCGACGAATGGCCAATTTCGATTCTCTCACCGGCCTTCCCAATAGAGCATTGCTGCTTGACCGAATTAAACAGGGTATTGATCACGCGATAAGACACAAGCTCAAAATGGCTCTGTTTTTTATTGACCTCGATCGTTTTAAACATGTGAATGATAGCTTGGGGCATCAAGCGGGGGACCAATTACTAAAAATAATGGCGAAACGTCTAACCAACAAGCTTAGAAAAGAAGATACAGTCGCTCGTTTGGGTGGTGATGAATTTGTGATAATGATCCAAGACATTGAAAAACTGAATTCTGTAAGCACCTTAGTGGAAGAATTGAGTGCTATCATTGATTTACCTATCGCGCTGTTAAATCAAACGGTTAGTGTATCTTCAAGTATTGGCATTACCGTTTTCCCCGGCGATGGTGGTAGCCCCGAAGAGCTATTAAAAAATGCCGATATCGCCATGTACCACGCCAAAGAAAAAGGGCGCAGTAATTTCCAATTTTTTACTGCGCATATGGATAAATTGGCAAAAGAAAGGCTGACTTTGGAAAATCAACTCAAAGAAGCCCATCAAAATAAAGGTTTTGAAAACTACTACCAGCCTATAATTGATACGGCTACTCACACGGTGGAAGGATTTGAAATACTGATGCGTTGGCCAACTGAAAGCGGCATGATCCCGCCAGATAAATTTGTTCCAATTGCTGAGGAATTAGGCCTCATTGTACCTATGACAATTGATGCCTTTGAGCGAGCGTTGCCAATGCTAAAATTATGGCGTAAAAACGGTTTTAAAGGCTATTTATCCGTTAATCTTTCCGCTCGGCATTTTGATAACCAATCATCAATTGAACATATAATGTTACTGCTTACAGATCACTCCATACCTGTAGACGCAATCCGCTTCGAAATAACCGAAAGTGCGTTGATGAAAGACTACGAAGGGGCCCTCAAGTTTATGCAGCAAATTCAACAACAGGGTTTTATTATCGCGTTAGATGATTTTGGTACAGGTTTTTCTTCATTAAAATATTTAAAAGAATTCCCTATTAATGTGATTAAAGTAGACAAAACGTTTGTTGATGATATTGGTAAGAACAAAAACAATGAAGCCATTATTCTGACCACTCTAAGCATGGCCAAACAGCTTGATATGAGTTGCGTTGCTGAGGGCATAGAAAGCTATGAACAAGTCGAATTTTTTAAGTTACATGGTTGTGAACATCTGCAAGGTTATTATTTTTCTAAACCCGTTCCAGCCGCAGATGTTGAAAGTTTATTGGCGAAAAACTGGGCAAGTTAACATTAGTAGGATGCGCTACACCTTATAAAAATAAAACTGCTGCACACAGGCGTCAAACAGGCCTCCCCTGACTACTATTCCTGCCAATTGATTTAGGCTACGTGTTTAAACGGCACTCGGGATAAGCAACGCCTGTAAGCGCAGCTATTTCTCCCCCTCTCTGCGTAAATCGCCATGAGTTTAGAGCCAATAGACAACATAGCTCGCGCTTTGATAAGAGCAGAAAGAGCAACACTTACCTATCAATCACAATATTAATAATATTTGGCTATAACTGTAACTTTGAAATACAGTGGAAAATTAACTTCATCGACATTTCTAATCCCGAGTTCAGGTTATTTATTAAATTTGAATGGTATTGATTCAAAATCACCGTGACTTTTTGCCCTATAAACGGCGAAGTGTAAGTGGGGTAATGATGAAAACCCGGTGTTACCTGAATGACCAATAAACTGACCTGCAAGCACATGGTCACCCTGCTCTACTGCCACAGCATATTGTTTTAAATGATAGTACTCACCGGTTGTTTCATCACTATGTAGGATTGCCACATAGTTGGCATATTGGGCGAAACGCCGGCTGGCTCCACCTTTATTATGCTTTTCCATCACGCTGACCACCTGTCCACCTCTGGCAGCATATACAGGCGTACCAATTGGCATCGCAATGTCTACAGCATATTTTGAGGCTCCACGGTGGCTGTAACCACCTCCAAAACCTTGAACGATTGGATAATAGTCGTTTTTTCCATAAGGTAGGAGATAGCGAAAACCATCATCATGTTTTGCATGGATATTGCCTGGTGTCCATTCCAGGTTTGTTGAGTATTTGGATTTTTTGTTACCGTTGACAGACCTAAGGGTCAAGCCCAAAGATTGTGTCTGGCCTTTTACTACTATAGTTTGAGTGTATTGTTTCGATCTTTTACGACCATTACCTATGTTTTTTGCAACGATCTCAAGTGTAGCGGTAACCGGATAGAATGCATCATTACTTATCCAATATTCAATACTACCATTTTGCTCTTTAGTATTGATGCATACCCATTGTTCGGCACAGAACTCACTCTGTTGCGCCCAAATATCAGAGCTACAGCCGAGGGCCAATAACAGCAGACTGACATATAAACGACTAACACTGATGTTTTTCGCCCGTTTCATTCAGCCTTACCTGAATATGCTATTTACATGTTCAGCAAAAGGTTCAGCGCGCATAAAACCGGTTACTCGTGCTCTGTCCAACTCTGCACCCTGTTGATCAAAAAACAAGATTGTGGGCAAGCCCAATATATTGAAGTGTTCCTGAAACTGTATGTTCATCTCTGTGTTATCGGTTAAGTCAATCTGCATCCACACTGCATTACTTAAGGCGTCAACCACTGCCGGGTCTGGGAAGGTATATTTCTCGAATTCTTTACAAGCAACGCACCAATCGGCATACAAATCTAACATCACAGTTTTACCCTGAGAGTTGGCTGCGGCCATTTTATTATCGAAATCCGTCAGACTTTTAACGACCATAAATGTTGGATGAGTCTTTTGCTTATCGTGTAAAGCGCCATTAGAAGAGGACGAATTTGCAGAGAAACTTTGCCCTGCAATTTGTTGATACCCGTAAAAAGCCGAGGCAAACAAGCCCACGAAAATAATAAACGCGCGTATCCCTTTAAATAAGGTGGTAGCACTGCCCTGATTCATCACGTAGAAATAAGTAAATGCAGATAAGCCAAGTAAGGCCCAGGCAATATCTGTTGCCATATGGGTAACCATTCGCTCAACAAACATCAAGGCAACCGCCAACATCATAAAGCCAAAAGTCACTTTGACGATATTCATCCAGTTACCCGCTTTCGGCAGCAATTTACCCCCAGTAATACCGAACAAAATTAACGGTATGCCCATACCGATACTCAGAGCATACAACGCGCTGAAACCCAACACTAAATCACCACTTTGGGCGATATATAACAAGATTCCGGTTAACGGCGCAGTAGTGCAAGGTGAAGCTACGAGGCCGGAAATAGCGCCCATTACCATCACCCCGAAATAGTTACCGCTTTTTTGCTGGTTACTGAAAGCGTTGAGTTTTTCCTGCCAACTCGATGGCATTTGTAATTCATAGGCGCCAAACATGACTATTGCCAAGAGTACAAACAATACGATTAGGGTAATCAATATCGCAGGATGTTGCAGGCCCGCCTGAAACTGCACCCCTGCTGAAGCGACTATTAAGCCTAGCAATGAATAGGTGACAGCCATGCCCTGAACATAGAAAAAAGACAGGGTAAAGGCTTTGGAGGTACTGATCGATTTCCCCTGGCCGATAACAATGCCAGAAAGAATAGGATACATGGGAAACACACATGGGGTAAATGCCAGGCCAATACCTAAAGCCAAAAATATTAGCAAGGTCCACAACAGGCTCTGATCACTGGACAACAGATTGGCCAGTTCGAATTGCTCAGAGACAGGCGCGTCTTTAGTTATAACTGCTGCATTGGCGTTACCAAACATCTCAGTTGCAGGCCCTTCAACTGCGTTTAAATACACTACTTTGGTTGTCGGAGGATAGCAAAGGCCGGCATCAGCGCAGCCCTGATAGCGAATCTTTACTACGCCGTCCTGAATGGACTGAATAATCGGGTAGTGAATATCTACTTGTTCGCGAAACACATCAGATAAGCCAAAAAATTCGTCTTCTATTTGCTCAGCTTTTGGGTAGCTTGGCTCACCCAATTCAGCACTTTTGACTACGGTTTTAAATTGTTTCTTATATAAATAATACCCATCGGCTACCGTCCAGCTTAAGGTAAGCTGGTTGTTCTTCTGACCAAATTCAAATTGAAAAGCTTCGTCAACCTGCAAGAATTCAGGCTCATCTGCGAACAGGTCTGCCAAAGGATCAGCTGTTTGCGCAATGCTCAGGGCAGAATATACAAAGGCGAGGGAAATTAGTGATAAAACAATGTTTTTAAACTTCATTAAAAGTACTTCTTATCCAATTATAAATTTAACTATTGATAGCAATGTGTTTTTTGTCTAACACGCATTTTCTCTATAATAACCAAGATTACTTAAGAGTACATTAAGTGTACATCCGCAAAAGACCTGATCAAAGTACTACAAATTTCAATGTTATACCTACTTATACCCAAGTGATCTCAAAATGCCGGTTTAGAGCATGAACAGAACTT
Source organism: Paraglaciecola sp. (assembly GCA_047622205.1). GTDB lineage: Bacteria > Pseudomonadota > Gammaproteobacteria > Enterobacterales > Alteromonadaceae > Paraglaciecola. Next base: position 816 of record JBLHNW010000247.1, on the reverse strand, counting down.
CAAGGCAAGGCACAACATACTGGGAATGAGACTCCCTGCTCAAAGGTTCCTCTCAAAGTTTTTAGTGCCGTATTGGATTTCGGCCTAAACTCCTTTTCGGGCGGGTTTGAAATTCCCAGCTACTGTGTTATTTGTATGACATATAGCAAAACCAAGCGCTAACACAACTACTTATATTTACTTGATGTGGATATAGATCACCTTAGCGCATAACAATTTCATTACTTGTCAGTTGTCACAATTTGATACAATGTTGCCCTTGGTTTATGGCGTTTCATAACCATCATTAAATATTAGATCGAATTAATTTGATTCTACAGGGTCTATTGGTTCGGCACTGTTTCAAAATAGAGAGTACTTTGGGTAAATTATTTTTATTATTCGCAATATTGCCAATTGTTGAAATTACGGTGCTGATTAATATCGGCGATCAGATTGGTGGCTGGAATACAGTGGCAATTGTGATTGTCACAGCCCTGGCCGGTGCCTATCTTGTGCGTCAACAAGGCTTGAGCACCTTACTTCATGCTCAACAAAAAATGCAGACAGGCAATATACCTGGCCAAGAACTAGCCGAGGGATTATTACTGGTTATCGCCGGAGTATTGCTAGTTACTCCGGGTTTTATCACTGATGGTTTGGGTTTTTTACTGTGCTTGCCGATGACCCGTCCAGTGATTGCTAAAAGTTTACTCAAACAACTGTCAGTACAAGTCGTTAGTCAAAAAACTCAGAATGGCCAGTTTTATAACCAGCAACGTCCCTCAAGTAACGATGATATTATCGAAGGTGAATTTGAGCATAAAGATGATGAAG
>JBLHNW010000246.1:0-6189 GCA_047622205.1 Paraglaciecola sp. | reverse complement strand
AATTTCACCAGCCAAACCAATTTCACCAAAAGCGATTAAATCTTTATCCAAAACCTTATTGCGAAAACTGGACACAATCGCCAATAATAAAGCCAAATCAGCGCTTGTTTCAGCGACTTTTACACCGCCTACTACATTGGCGAAAACATCCTGGTCATTCATCTGAACATCACCATGACGATGCAGCACAGCCAACAACATGGACAAGCGATTTTGATCCAAACCCACGGCTACGCGTCTTGGGTTGCCCATTTGCGAATAGTCGACCAAGGCTTGAATTTCAACCAATAAAGGGCGAGTTCCTTCCCACACTACCATTACGATACTGCCGGGTGATTGCTGTTCTGCTTGGCTTAAAAATATAGCCGAGGGATTAGTTACCTCTCTCAAGCCCCTGTCTGTCATCGCAAACACACCCAATTCATTGACTGCGCCGAAACGATTTTTTTGGCTGCGCAAAGTTCGGTAGCGACTGTCGCTTTCTCCATCCAACATCATTGAACAATCAATACAGTGCTCTAATACTTTAGGCCCAGCGAGGCTGCCATCTTTGGTCACATGACCAACCAGGAACATGGCAATGTGCTGTTGTTTAGCAAAGCGGGTCAAATAAGCGGCACTTTCGCGTACTTGAGACACACTGCCCGGCGCTGACTGCACATCTGCGACCTGCATCACTTGTATCGAGTCAATGACCATGATCTCGGGTTTGTGCTGTAGAGCCAAGTCACAAATACTTTCTATGCTGGTTTCTGCTAACAATTTAAGTTTGTCATTGGTTAATCCCAACCTTTTTGCCCGCATAGCAACTTGTTGCAGTGATTCTTCTCCCGTCACATACAGAGAATTTCGCGTAGCAGCCAAGCTGCACATCACCTGCAATAACAAAGTACTTTTGCCCGCCCCGGGAGAACCACCAATTAGCATAGCAGAACCCGGCACAACGCCACCGCCCAACACCCGGTCAAGCTCATTAAAGCCCGAGGTAAAACGAGGTAAAGCAGCTAAATCGATATTTCCCAGAGTTTCGACGTGTCCGGCAGCTTGCCCTGAGTAACCTCCTGGGCTGTTTCCACTAGAAGAACTGGCGGCCGGTACAACAAATTCAGAGATGGTATTCCAGGCATTGCAATCATTACATTGACCCTGCCACCGTGAATGTTCCGCTCCACAATCGGAGCATACATATGCTATTTTTCTTTTTGCCATTTTTATTTATTGTAATTAAGGTTGATTGTGAATAGGAGAATGTCGTATTTTAGTATCGTCATCGTACTTGATCGTTATTGATAACAATGCATTATAAAAAACAAGAACTGGCCGATAACATAATTATAAGCGTCACATTATAAGCGAAAGACTCGGTATACATGAGCCAAGACTTAGAACAATACCACGACATCATTGAACAGCTAAAGCCTATGATCAATGAACCTGAATTTAATCAGGTTTTAAATCAGGTTGCTGCTAGTGTCCCAAAACAAAAACGTTTTCTCCTTAAAATGGAACTTAAGCGGCTTGCGCGCCCATGCATTCGTTTAATAGATTTGAGAGGACATGTTGATGGCAAATGTCGAATATATCAATATGAAGGTAAAGAGCATTATCTCGATGACGTTGCGATTGAAGTGTTTGAGCGTCAGGTTAGGTCCTTTGGTCAATATACTATTGGCGTGTATGAGGCTGTAGTCAACACTGAAAATAACTTTCGAGTGATGCACAAGCGCCAGCAAGCAGAAAAGAAAAACTCTGGTAATACTCAATCACAGAACAATATCGCGACTGATTATCAAGCCAAACTCATTGAGTTTGGTAACTTTGCCCAGCGCACTGAAGAGCGTATGAACTATTCGGTGAATATTGAAATTTTTTCCGAATTGAATAAAAGTATACAAGCCACCACAATTGATATTTCGGTCAGTGGCTTAAAGATCAAAGTCAGTAAGGAACATTTGTTTAAACCTGACGAAAGAATGATCGTGCAATTTCGTGGTTTAGAAAACGACTATTCACTCGATAAACGACATGGTATATATTATTTAGTAGGTACTATCGAGCGCGGTAAAGATGATCAAAGACTTAATTTAAAACGAATTTTTGAGGTGGCGACACCCGCTTTTGATAAATTTTTTGAGCGTTTTATCCATGGTAATAAAAGGCGTTATAAGGTTAATTTAGACAATACCTTTGACGCTATTCAAAATAAAACTTACGAACAGTATTACATTCCCAATTTCGCTTCAATTCCGATATTCATTGAAAAAAATGACGGTGTTTACACGCCTAAATTTGTTCTGGCTAACGACTGCAACCGGGAGCATATTTATTTTTGGAGTAATGAACTACAAGACCTAAAAATAGGTTATTTGTTTAGTGATGAGCGAATTAAACATTGCCTGAGTCTGCCTCTGGGGCAACAAGAAACCTATATATATGTGTTCAATCATTTTAAAAATGACAAGGTCTATTTTTACTCTGCCACGACTGAAGAACTAAATGCGAACCCCAACCTCAAAAACGTATTTTTGGGCTACGGGGCACGCAAGATCAGCTGGCGGATCTATAAACTTCAACTGACCCAAATGCACCCAGCACAGAGTTATCAACCTCTTTCAATAGCGGATTCAGTTAACAGTTCGGTTAAAAGGCAGAATCAAAAACCCACTCCACGATTAATGGCTAGGCTCAAGAAATTGTCTCACATCGCCTTGCTGACAGATATTACCGATGACGTTGCTACGGATCATTACCAAAAGATCCGCATCGATCGAGACCAATTGGCCCAACTAAAAGTATTTGGGCATCCGCGAAATCGTCCGCCACCACCCGTTTCGATGTTTAGGTTTAAGTATTTCAACCAAAGACGTGAAACACGCTTTCTGTTGCGTACAAAGGTATTAGTCAAATTTGACGACATTGTGCTTGAAGGCAGTACTCAGGATATTTCAGTCCATGGTTTAAAAATGGAGTTGGAAAAATTCTTTCATGGAAAAGAATCCTCCACAGTTCAAATAAGCTTTCCACAATTGCAGAAAGTCACAAATAAATATGAGCTTACTGAATTAAGTTATACTGTTAAGCATCTTACATCTGAACGAAATGTACTGCATTTACAAGTAGTTGAAGATGAGTTACACACAACTGCCAAGAAATTTTTCGACGAATTAATCAGAAACAATCGCTCAAAACTCAGGGCTTATCGTGATGAGGAAGAAATTCCAGGAATCGGTGAAGCGTTACGCAACATATATTCAAATAATGTGATCAATGTTGCAATATTTCTCCGCAAAGAGGGAGTAACCTTTTTGCCCGATGCCGCTGCAACGTGGTCACCACCAAATAGATTAACCTCATTGCTGAATTTCCAGGCCGAGCCAGGAAATTTCAACCTTTACCCATTGTATCGAGGACTGGCAGGTAAACATGACTTTATTCAATCAACAATGGGTAAACTGAAGACCAGTGATCAGCCAATTTTACGCGAACTATTTGTGGCCTATGATCCGAGTTTGGAAAATATCTCTGAGGCCATCAAAAGTTGTTTTACCGATCAGTTTGCCACGAGTGAACAACGCCGCCAATTTATCTCTCAGGCAATGATAAATGGCCAGTTTATAGGTATAAAAATGTTTCTTGCCCGAGCGGGAAGACCGGATATAGAAAAGCTGCAGACCGAACTTAATTATGTTGGAATTTATGCCGTACATCGGGCGAAAGTACTCGAAGAAAAATTATGGAACGTAAGCGGCGTAGGTGATTTAATTGACGTGACAGATGAAATTATGCGCCGTTATGACTTTCCTATTGAAAAAATCAATGCAAATCATAAAACACCCGCAACCCACAAAATAAAACAAGTGGGTATTGCCCAGCTATTAAAATCCTAATTTTTAACCACTAAACTGTTTAAATTTCAAACACTTATATGAGTGTAATTGCCCGTGTTTATTAGAACTTGTTGGACATTGGCAAAAATTTGTTTATCCTACTACCAAATCATCATAATCATTGTTTAAGCTGACTTATAATTTGCAGTTTCACTAGTTAGAGCATTAAAAAATAAAACATTTCAATCACTCCCCCCTGCTATTTAATATAATAATCCTTAGTACGCTCATTGCCAGCCACAGCTATGCTGCGCCTGAAATAACTGAGGACCTGGCTCAAACAGAACAGAGGTCGAACTCTGGCTCAATTAGCCCCGCTGAGGTTGTTCAAAAAAATAGCCAGAGTGCTGATGATGATGAACTTCTTTTGGTTATCATGGGCTCAAGGCACAGTAGAGAGGCGTCATTAATAGAAAGTTATATACCTATTGAAGAAAGCGTCAATTCTCCCAGTTCGGTAAGCGATTTACTTTCATTTGAACAGGGCTTAGGGATCAATGGTCAACCAGGTCTGTTTCAAACACTCAGTATACGCGGCTTAGCCAGACAGAGGGTGCACGCCTATGTAGATGGCATGCGAGTTACTTCAGAGCGTCGTGCTGGGGTGTCGGCTTCTTTTATCGACCCATTGTTACTTTCTGGTGCAGAAGTCACTCAGGGCCCTGCATCCACTTATTATGGTAGCGGGGCAATTGGCGGCAGCATCCATTTACTTAGCCGTCAGGCGCACTCACCTTGGTTACAGAGCAGTTTTTCAAGCGACGGCAATGAAACTGCTATCGCTGCAGGGTTCGGTAATGATACTCATTCGGGTGGCGCCGCGTTTCGTACCAGAAACAACGGTGAAACCGAACAAGGTGAAGAAAAAAACAATGAATTCTCTCAACATTCCATCATCTATAAACGTCATATAAAGCTAGATCATTACGAACTAGACTGGCAAATAATAGAAAGTCAGGGGCGCGATATCGGCAAGGACAATTTGCGCTTCCTGCAAAATAGGATCACTAACTATCCTGAAGAGAACCACTTACTCATGCAATTGACCCTGGCCAGTGATTCTGACTGGTTGATAAAGGGGTATTTTCACAAACAAGATTTACAGACCGAAGATATCAGAACCGACGAGAGCTACACATTAGTTGAAACGGATTCCCTTGATATTGGTCTGAGTTATGAGAACCTGTGGCATCTTGGAGAGAGTCACGGTTTGATTGGCATTGATTATTTTGGACGTCGTGGCGTAGAGAGTTTTGAACAGCAAAACGATTTACTCACTTTGGAAAACATTCAGTTTTTTTCTCTGAAAAATGCACAGGAAAATGAAGCCGCGTTATTCGCAACATTGAACAGAGAGTTTGATTTCATTTCTTTCAGTAGCGGATTAAGGACAAATTACCAGTCTCAGCGCTCGGCACAAACAACAGAAGTATCTGATAATTTTCTGACCTACTTTGTAGGTTTAAAAACCAACTTTGAGGGTCTTAATTTTAGCCTGAACTACGGTAACGGATTTCGATTTGCCAGCATTACTGAACGCTTATTCAATGGCACCACTGGTCGAGGCCAGTCACAAGGAAACCCATTGTTGATGCCGGAAGAATCCACAGCGATAGATTTTGGAATTGATTATCAACAGGAAAAATATCAAATTAGTGCTCATCTTTTTAAAACCAAAATTGACGATTTCATTGAAAGAGTATCCATTGCTGAAGATCTACGCAGCTTTGAAAATCTGACTAACGGGGAACTAAATGGCTGGCAATATCAACTACGTTATTTACCCCTAGATAGCCTGGAAATAGAAATATCCGGTCAGGGTATTAATGGAGAAAACGAATTTGGCGACGCACTCTCTGATATCCCTCCAGATCGACACCAACTCAGGGCTAAATATAGCGCCGACAAATGGTCAACCCAGCTTAGCTATACACGTCGACTCGAAAAAACAGAAGCTGGCGATGGTGAAGTACCCCTAAGTGCTGCTAACTTCGCTGAGATTAACTTCGCTTATCAAATTCGCGCGGATATGAAGCTGAAAGTGGGGGTGAGAAATTTCTTTGACCAGTCTTACTTCGATTCAAGTGATGATTTGGCAACTTTATCAAGTGGCAGAGCGGTTACCCTGACTTTTAGTTATCAATAATTCAAAAGCATCTTTTTATACTTGGCGTCCCCCTCCAAACACACACTCCAGAAAGACTGATTCGTTTTGGAGCGGCTTCGGTAAGATGCTCCCAATCTAAAATTTACTGCCTATTTTCATGATTCTTTTTATCGTCCCTATCAAAAATAGGATCAC
>JBLHNW010000245.1:0-6207 GCA_047622205.1 Paraglaciecola sp. | reverse complement strand
ATGACAAAGAGCAGGCACATCAGGAGTACAGTCAAGCCCTGAGTGAACGCAAGCAGCAAAACAAAAAACTATTAAAGCAAAATGATGCTCAGCAAAGCAAAGATAAGGCACAGCATCTTGAAGCCCAGGAAGCTTTGCATGATCAACAGCGTGAGGCTGAAACAGAGCATCAGTTTCATTGGCAACAGTTGATTGGCGATACCGAGCAGCAGGTGAGTCAAGTAGAACAACACATTCAAAAAGCCCGACAAGCGGCGGCACTTGACAAGAAACAGTCTGAGCACTGGTTAGCGGATGAATTAGCCAATCGTGGCGTAGACATAGATGAAATTGGTGGGCTGCAAAAACATATTAAGCAGCTAAAATACGATATTCAACATACTGACGCTAATCGGCATAAAGTGAAGGACTATGAGCATTGGTACAAAACCATCTTCACAGGTCACAAAGTTAACTGGCAACAACAACTGGCGAAAGCCAAAAAAGCAGCGAGTAATACCGAACGTGAGCTCAATAAAAAACAAGCTTTATATAAGAAAATGCGTCAGCAGTTTAAAGAGAAGCAAAGTCTTTTTGAGCAAGGATTAAAAACTGCCAAAGAACAAGAGATCGATGTTCAAAATATCAAACGCGTGTTGGCCAAATTGAGTTTGCTTGTTGCTGAAGTGGTGGTGGAAAAAGCCCTCACGAATCCTCACGGAGAGGCGATTAATATTGCTCAGCGTATTTCAGAGGGACAAGAACTTCTACAAAACAGAGAAATCCTGTTGGCAGACATTAAAGCCTATGTAGAACACTTCGACCAGTTAATTGCAGCCCAGGCTGGCACAGGTTTGTCGGATACCTGGGAACGTTCTCGGGAAGAATGTGCATTTGTTAATGATAAAGGTATTCGCGGGGTCGACCATAGGCGTTTGGTTACTCACTTAGCCCGCTTGCTAAATGAGATTGTGCCGCAAAAATTACAGGGTTTGCGTGAACAAGGACGCATATTCGGGGCTGACTTAACTCAGTATTACAATGTGCTTGAAGACATTGATAAACGCATCGCCAGCCAAAGTAAACGTATCAGTAAAGAAGTTGACGAAGAACTGTTTTTGGATGGTGTATCTGAATCGGCAGTGAAAATCCGTTCGCGTATTAGTGAGTTGGAGTTCTGGCCTGAACTTGCCCATTTTAACAAGTTGTATCATGAGTGGATGAGTGAGGGAGCCAATGAATTGCCAGATGATGACTATGCACAAAGTATGCGCAGAGTGCTGGATATTCTTGGCCGAGCGGCACTCAGTGGGGGGATCAGCAAGTTACTGGATATTGAATTACATCTGCGTGAGGGCAATAGTGATTTGATTATCCGCACCGACCGTCAATTGAATGAGTCTTCCAGCCATGGCATGGCTTATTTGATTTTATGTAAATTTCTTTTGGCCTTTACCCGACTGCTGCGCGGCACGGCTGATGCGACTATTCACTGGCCAATTGATGAGTTGGGAACGTTGCACCAAAGCAATGTGAAAAAGATTTTTGATGCCTGTCAGAACAACAATATTTGTATTGTGGGTGCGTTTCCTAATCCAGAATCTGAAGTGTTAACCTTGTTTGAAAACCGCTATTTAATTGATAAGGCCTCACGTCAATTGCAGGTGGTTCAGCCTAAAATTAGTGCGATAAGCGAAAAAATAAAACAACGTAAACTTGCTGCGGAGGCCGAAGCATGATCACTGAGCAAGGTCGTATATTAGAATTATTATTATCAGGTGCCTTCATTTGCCAAGTGAGTGATGAAGACGCCTGGCGCTATCTGAAAACGTCGGGTAATAGTGACAAAATCGAAATCCAACTGAATATATTAAATCGCACTTTGGCCAGTGCTGCCGATGGTGATGTGTTTTATGCCGCTTACCAGAGCCTAAATGAACCCGAACGTAAACAACTCGGTAGTCAATTTCAGGATATCTCAAGTAACCTGATGCCATTGGTGGAATGGTTATTGTTGGTGCAACAGGCAAACGGTTCGGATGTGCCAGTGACACAGGGTGCTGCGATTCGATTAAATCAGTTGCAAAGCACTATTGAAGATACTCCGGCATTTGCGGAACAACTGGAAAAAATATCACGTTTCCGTATGTTTGGCTCGACCAGTACGCAGTTAGATGGCCAGCTAAAACAAGTCTTTAAACGCTTAACCGAATTGGGATATTTACTTAAGCCCAACTCTGAAAAACAAATATATATCGCTACCGGCAAAGTTGAATATTTATATGACGTGCTTAAGTTTATCGATGAAACAGAAGTGCTGTCGTTAACCGAACAAGCCGAAAATGCCGTGCAGCAAGGTACTTTGTTATGAGGCGGTGGCTATGAATCAAAATCTTCATCAAGCAGGGGTTAAATTTCTCAATGCCTTAAGCCGTCATGGGGATTTGATCATGCAGGTGTATTTGTCTGGCTCGTTGGATGAGAGCAAACATAATCCGAAGATCATTGAAAATTTAACTCAACTGGGGATCTTATGGCGACCTGAATCTGATACCCAACTTCGCCTTAAAAGCGCGGTGCGTAATTTGCTGGAGGGCAGTTTACACGACGAACGTAACAGGCAGATTGACGCCAATATTGGCTCAGCTCTGGCTAGCCTGGCAACTCTGGCTCAACATTATAAAGAATCTCTATATCAGGGACGTTATGGGGAGTCCGAAGCACATCTGTCTGATTTAACGGAACATGTATATTCCCTGACTGAATCTTTGGCTAACAATGTGCGGGTGTTATTTAGTCGAATAAACAATGAGTTTGGTTATGTGTCATCCATAGACGCGAAAATTCGTGAGAATGAGTTGGCGCAAACCCAAGTCAGTGAAATGTTAAAACAGTTAGAAATGTTCCGCTTTGATGAATTGAGTGAGCAGGCAGGCAGCAACCGGGAGTTGCGTCATTTGCTGGTTGTCACCTTGCAGCAAAGTTTTTCAAAAGTTATCCAGGAACTATCAATTGTACAGGCAAGGTTGCTAGATTTGATCGGCAGGTTTCGGAAGTTTCGTGGCAGAACGCAGCTCCTTAAGGGCTTTTTGTTGCATTTAGAGCAAAAGCCAAATTTTGTACCAAGCAATTATAGTCAGCTAAGCAACGTTCCGATGTTGTTTAACCATGCTGCAGCCATACTTAAATCCGCCGCCGCAGACGTGAACAGAATCGAACACGAACAGGATTTACAGCTCTTGGTGGGGAGTATAAAAACGTATCGCCGTAGTCCAAATATTCACCAAGCGGAGCGGGCTGCGCACAATATTCAGGTTGAATCTCAAAGTGATGCCCATTTTGACGAAGATAAGCTCAAATTAGCAGTAGAAGCTTACTTTTGTCAGGTTATCGACAGCGGTGAACGCTTAACTGCTTTGGATTATCATCAACAACATGAATTAGAGTTTGACCCTGAGGTGTGGATTTATCAAGTTGTCGGTGGCTATCAGGGGCTCTCTTTGGAAGAACAAAGTTATTTTGCTTTGGACACTGACGGTGCTGATCATCCTATCTACAACGGCAATTACATCATTCGTGACGTGGAACTGGGCTTGAGGTAAAAATCCGTGGAATTGAGCAGTGCGGAAATCAATACTCTTAGTCGTTTTTTTCGTGACGACAGACGCTTGACGCTTGCCGTCAAAGGTAAGTTAAAAAGCTGGTTAGATGAGAACTTTGACCTTTACCATAACTGCAAAGCATTCATGTTCACAGAGCAGAACAAAGCCAAATTGCGTGCTGACATTGAAAAAGATAATCCAAGTGTGAATATGCGCCAGGGTATTCCTCAGGGTCTAAACCGCATTGAGGTTACGCATTATGTCAACGATGATAAATTGGCTGATGTCAGACCAAATGATAAATATGTGCTTGCTACAACTCAATGTGGGAAAATGACTACTGCAGGTCAGACACGTTCAATACCGGCAGGAGTGAGTCTTCGCCTTCCAATTTCAAGTATCGATTTCACCCTGCTAGAGTCTGTCATCATCATTGAAAATCAGGATGTTTTCGATGCCTGGCACAGAGCTAATTTGCCAATCAAATATCAATCTAGTTTAGCCATTTACCGCGGCAATGACCGAATAATTACAACCGGAGTAAAAACCTTACTGGATACACTTTCGTCTGAAACTGAGGTGTTGATGTTTCCGGATCTTGACCCGAAGGGGTTGGAAAATTGTTTCACAACAGCAAAGGTTAGTGGGATTTTAGCGCCTAGTTTGATTGATATTAAAACACTTCTATTTAAACGAACCCAGGCCAAAAAGTTTGTTCTCCAACAAAATGCACTTACCTATCTGGGGAAACAAACTTTCGGAAATTGGCATTTACTTATTACCTATGTACTCGATAATCAGTTAGCGATTATGCAACAGTCGATGATCGCTCTAGGATTGCCTACCCACGATAATTTTATCCCGAGTGCAGCATACTTATGTTGAATGATTCATAAAGCTCCAAAAATACCGGTAATAATGACACTAAAAGCAGAAGTGCCATGCTTACATTGAATATTCTCAGATAACTCGGTTTAGATAATACCTGCTTCAATGACGAGCCAAACCCTAACCAGGCGACGGTGCAAGGCATGCCAAATACAAAGAATATTAAAGCGATGGCAAAGAGCTGTTGGAAATAGGCTTGATCGCTTGAGACATAGGTAACAACAGCGCCAATACACATAATCCAGGCTTTGGGATTAACCCACTGGAATAGCGCGGCCTGAAAAAAAGTGAAAGGTTTGGAATTGCTGCGTTCAAAAGATTGAACTGGTGAGCTGGCTATTTTGAAGGCTAAGTAACTGAGGTAAACCACGCCAACAATTTTCAACCATAGAAAAAGCGATGGATTGGTTTCAAATATTTGACTAGCACCAAGGCCAATTACTATCAGCATCAATGGAAAGCCTAAATCTATTCCGGCGAGATGAGGAATGCTTTTGCGGAAACCATGATTCACACCCGACGTCATAATCATCACATTATTGGGACCTGGGGTAATACTGGTTGCGATGGTGAATAGTATCAGTGCGGAATATTCCATAGATAAGCCAGCTAAATTTTGTAGCCTGTATCCTGAGGTCTTTTGCAGATTGATCCAAGATACAGATGAATAGAAATTTCACATAAATCTGTATGCTTTAATAGCAAAGGTCATGAATTGTGGGGTTTGGTTATTTTTTCTACCATTTCTTGCATACTTGATACTACTTTACAAAACTGGATTCGACAAATTCAAATCAGCGCCTACACTAAATCTCAACTAGATAATAAAAAATAGGGCTGACCGATAATTTTAGAAATCCATCAATGGTCGTAAAGTTTACGGTGGATGAGCTTGTAAAACAAATTATTGAGTGCCCTAAATATTAGTAGAATTTACCGTTAGTAGGCGAGACGGGAATATAATAATAAGGGGCAGGCATGGGCATTGCGGTCGCGTTGATCCTGATTGTAATTGGATCGGTAGTATTTCATTTCTTATCTCCGTGGCAGATGACACCTTTAGCATCTAATTGGGGATCAATAGATGACACTATGCTCATCACCCTCATTATTACTGGAATAGTTTTTATAGCGGTAAATTTCTTTATTGCCTTTGCTGTGATCAAATATCGTCATGATAAAAACCGCAGAGCGAAATATGAGCCTGAAAATAAAAAATTAGAAATTTGGTTAACGGTCATTACCAGTATCGGGATTATTGCCATGTTGGCTCCTGGCTTGATTGTCTATGCCGATTTTGTAGAGGTACCTGAGGAAGCACATGTAGTAGAGGTTGTTGGCCAGCAATGGAGTTGGAGTTTTCGCTTTCCCGGTAAAGATGAGCAACTCGGTAAGAGTCATGTGAAACACATCAGCATTGATAACCCGTTCGGGGTAGATCCCCTGGATCCTGCGGGTCAAGACGATGTGCTGATTCAGGGTAATCGTTTGGCTTTGCCAATTGATGTGCCTGTCAAAGTATTGATGCGCTCCAAAGATGTGTTACATGATTTCTACGTACCTCAAATTAGAGTAAAAATGGACATGGTGCCCGGCACCGTTTCATATATTTGGTTTACTCCTACACTATTAGGTGAATATGAGATCCTCTGTGCGGAATTTTGTGGCTTAGGGCATTTTAATATGCGCGGTTATTTAGAAATCATGAAGCAAGCAGATTTTGACCAGTGGTTAGCAT
>JBLHNW010000244.1:0-6212 GCA_047622205.1 Paraglaciecola sp. | reverse complement strand
TTATCGGGTAATCCCCATAGCCCACTTGATTTAACTGATTTGGTGTTTATTGATCCCATTGGCACAGGCTTTAGTGTTCTTGCTGGTAAGGGCCAGGCTAGTGATGTGTGGGGCCTAGCGGAAGATGCCAAAATAGTCAGTCAAATTGTACGCGAGTGGATACAAAAGAATAATCGCTGGAATGCACCAAAATATATTGCAGGTGAAAGTTTTGGCACCACACGAGCCGCGGCAATGCTGCCTTTCCTAAATAGCAGTGCTGGGGCGATTCGACTAAACGGTTTGATTTTAATCAGCCAGGCGCTTGATTATACCGGCAGCACGCCTATCGCTGACAATCTAGTGGCCTTTGTTACCTATCTGCCCACTATGGCCGCAACTGCCCGTTATCATGGCAAAGGTGAACATCAGCAAAAACCACTGGAGACTTTAATGACAGAAGTGAGAGCGTTTGCCAGTGATGAATATTTACCCGCGCTTTTTAAAGGTAGTAGCTTAGCAAAAGACGAGTATGAACAGATAGCGCAGAAGCTTGCCGGCTATTTGGGTTTGAGTGTGAATTACATCAAACGCTCAAACTTGCGGGTACAAGCAGGACGTTATTTACGTGAGTTACTCCGTGAAGAGGGCTTGTCGGTTGGCCGATTGGACGGGCGTTATACCAGCAAAGAAGTGGATAATATTGCCCTAAGTCCAAAATACGATGCCGGCAGCGCTGCCATATCTGGTGCATACACTGCAGGACTTAACGACTATCTCAACAACACATTAGCCGTGAATTGGGATCGTTCCTACAAAATCAGTGGTCGCGAGGTTGGTAAGGGCTGGGTTTGGGATCGTAAATTATCCAAGGGCGGCGAGCCTATGTATGTGAATACTGCTCCTGCTTTAGCGCTGGCAATGAGTAAAAACCCCGCCTTAAAAGTACTAGTCACTAATGGTTATTACGACTACGCCACGCCTTTTTTTGATGCGGAATATACTTTTAACCGTCACGGAATTGATATGAGCCGCGTGACGATGACCTATTATGAAGCTGGGCATATGATGTATGTACATCAGCCATCATTGGAGAAAATGGCGGCTGATATCCGCCTATTTTTAAACAATAAATAATTTGTTACTAATATCAAGCGAGTCCCATAAATATCTACGCTATATTAGTGAACGCGTTTTAAATGGTAACGTTTGAGCGGACAATGCGGAAATGCCGACAAATAAAGGAAAAATCATGAATAAAGATATTAAAGGAATGTGCTTGTTTCTAGGGATGATAGGTCTTGGCTACGTCATGTTTCTGGTGTTACTGATGGCTTTTACGGGTGTGAAAATACTCAAAAGTATCCTGTTTATTACTATGTTATCTTCGATGCTAGTTAGCCTGGGATTGACCCCTCAAGTTAAGCATCGATTGAAGCTATACGTAAGTTCCAGGTTCCAGGGATAATCAGATAGTATTGCGATTCTGAAACGGATCATCTCAGGCTCCATTTTTAGGGGATTTATCCGTTTATGACTTTTTTCTGTGATCGATTTTATCTTTTTAGTTTTTGATTTGATGGAGCCAAAATATGAATAATAAAGTCTCGGTAGAGGCCCAAGAACAGGCACTAGTAGCAGCCAAGGGCACCCAAAAACCAGGGCAAAGTAAAGAACAAACCAAGCTTATTGCCCAAGGAATTGCCAAAGGCATTGCTGAGTACAAAAAACAACAAAGTAAAAAATCCCGGGAACGGGATAAGTTACAAAAAGCAAAATCCAGGCAGTCAAGTCAGACAGATCCAACGCCTACGTCGGCGGTATCGCAGACCGAAAAATACAACAAGTTGCCCTGGGCATTATTGCTGCTAAGCTGGCTTGCTTTTGCTGCATATATCTATGCTACCTTAAAGTGACGGATTAAGAGCGTCTGGCGCCCAGCGAATTCGTCCCGCTGAACCCGTCATTATGAGGTGGTATGGGCATACCTACTAGTTTGAGCGCGGTCGAAATAATTGAAATTTTTGCGCGGCAGTAACGCTAAAATAATCTCCAGCGCCGCCACCGCGCATGACCGGTTCTACACTAGAAGTATCATAAATACCGTTTTGTAATAAATCTTGTTTAATATGTACACCAACTACTTCACCAAACACCACCCAGGTATCGATAAGTTGCGCATTCTTACCAGTCAATTGTAATATCTGAGTCAATTTGCATTCAAATGACACAGGACTTTCGGCCACATGTGGTACGGCGATCACGCGAGAAGTTTTTGGAGTAAGCCCTGCAAGAGTGTATTCATCTACACTGGCGTCAACCGCCGCACTGGTTTCGTTCATGGCCTCAGCTAAAGGGCGTGTCACCAGGCTCCAACAAAATTCACCATTTTCTTGGATGTTTCGTAGGGAATCTTTGTAACCAATGCTAGAGAAGCCGATGATGGGTGGCGTGTAATTAAACGCATTAAAGAAACTATATGGTGCCAGGTTCAGTTTACCCTCATTATCTTGTGTCGATATCCAACCGATGGGACGTGGAGCAACCAAAGCATTGAAAGGGTCATGGGGTAAGCCATGTCCGTTTGCGGGTTCGTAGAAGTGAATTTTATTAGACAACAGTAACGCTCAGCTAAAATAATAATTATGCGCACATTGTTACCTTAAAAACCTCTAGTGACTAGTGTTTAGCTCAATCATAGACGATAAAACCGAGTGCAATAGAATAGCGCAACAACAAGGCAGAGTTGTATCCGCAGAAAACTACTTCGCTTGGCGAAAACTGAGCGACGATATAGTCATTCCTTGAACCTAAAAATCTTCTATTGAGGTGTCAACGATATGAAATACAAAATCAAACACTCAGCCATCATCGAAACTGCTGATTTTTTAACTAATCATCAAAAAGTTGTGACACTACAACGATCAATACCAAGATCCGCTTACCAAGAATTAAAAATGGTTGAATTAACTAATAGTCCCAGTAACAATTCACTACCAATTGAAGATTAATACTCCTACTTTTTAACTTCTAAAAATATATAGGTTCACATGATATACAGAAAAGCTATCCCAGATGACGCGAAGCAATGCATCGATATTCGTGGGAAAACTCGCCAAAATGCGCTGTCCGTTGAGCAATTAGCTACATTTGGGATCACTTATGAAAGTTGGGCCCAAGGCATTCTGGAGGGAGATTTTTATGGTTATATATGTGAAATAGATGGTCTCATGGCAGGATACTGTTTTGGTGATACCAAAAGTGGTGAGATCCTTGTTTTGGTGGTTTTACCTCAATTCGAAAATCTCGGCCTGGGTCGAGAATTGTTAAATCGAGTTGTGATATTTTTAAAAAATAAGAAATTCAACAAGTTGTTTTTGTACTGTTCTCCCTACCCGGAATCGCGTTCTTATGGTTTTTATCGCCGTCTCGGATGGCTCTCAACAGGCAAAATTGATAACGATGAAGAGTTGCTGGAACTATTTTTTACCCAATAAAAAAGCCCCCGAAGGAGCTTTTTATATAAAATATAACTACTAAACTCTTTCAAATACCGTAGCGATACCTTGGCCCAAACCAATACACATGGTGGCTAAGCCGACTGATTTGTCGTTAGCTTCCATTAAGTTGATTAAGGTTGTTGATATGCGTGAACCGGAGCATCCCAGCGGATGTCCCAGAGCAATAGCACCACCGTTTAAGTTGACTTTATCTTCGTAGGTATCTAACCAGCCAAGCTGCTTGATACAGGATAGTGCCTGGGCGGCAAAGGCTTCGTTAAACTCGGCCAACTCGATATCAGCCATCGTCATACCCGCTCGTTTTAGCGCTTTTTGGGTTGCCGGAACTGGACCAAAGCCCATGATAGCTGCGTCACAACCAGCTACTGCCATAGAGCGGATTTTTGCTCTTGGAGTCAAGCCAAGGGCTTTGGCTTTGTCGGCTGACATCAATAACATCGCTGATGCGCCATCAGATATTGCCGATGACGTAGCTGCTGTTACCGTGCCATTTACGGGATCAAACACCGGGCGTAAACCCGCCATCACTTCAACCGTGGATTCTGGACGAATCACTTCATCAAAATCAAACGACTTCAAAACGCCGTCTGCATCATGACCTTCTACCGGGACAATTTCAGAGGCCCAACGGCCTTCTAAATGTGCGGCATGAGCACGCCGATGAGAGCGTGCACCAAACTCGTCTTGCATTTCGCGGCTAATACCATTTTGACGACCTAATAATTCAGCCGTCATGCCCATACTGCCAGACGCTTTAGCTGTGTGCAGTGCAATGCCAGGATGGAAATCCAGGTTGAAATTCATCGGCACGTGGCCCATGTGTTCAACACCACCAATCATGTACACATCGCCACGGCCAGACATAATACCGCTGGCTGCGTCATGCAAAGCTTGCATGGATGAACCGCACAAACGGTTTACTGTAACTGCCGCGACAGAGCGCGGAATATTGGTTAGTAGTTGGGCGTTACGCGCCACATTGAAACCTTGTTCTTTGGTTTGTTGTACGCAACCCCAGATAATATCTTCAATATCAGCAGGGTCGACATTGGGATTACGTTCGACCAATTTTGTCATTAAATGAGCAGATAATGTTTCTGCCCGTACATTGCGGAAAATTCCGCCTTTTGAACGTCCCATTGGGGTGCGAATACAATCGATTACGACAACTTCTTTCATGTTCTTGTCCTCAAATTTGGGTTAGGCGAAATAGGATTTATTAGATGCAGCCATGTGGCGCACACCATCGGAAATCTGATAAATAGGGCCTAAATCGGCGTATTTGTCTGCCAGCGCAACAAAGTTAGCTAAGCCCATGGTTTCGATGTAACGGAAAATGCCACCCTGAAACGGCGGGAAGCCCAAACCGTACAATAAGGCCATATCTGCTTCTGCAGCGCTCGCCACGATACCTTCTTCCAAACAACGAATAGCTTCATTAGCCATCGGGATCATTACACGAGCAATAATATCGTCAGCAGTGAAATCTCGTTTTACTGCGCAATGCGGAGTAAACAACGCGTAAGCTTCAGCTGCTGCAACTTTTGCCGGACGGCCACGTTTATCCAGACTAAAGTTGTAGAAACCCTTGCCATTCTTTTGACCATAACGCTCGGCTTTGTAGAGCAGGGTCACAGGATCATTGTCGATTTTCTGCATGCGCTCTGGAATACCGTCAGCCATTACACCGGAGGCGTGATCGGCGGTGTCCATACCCACAACATCAAGCAGGAACGCAGGGCCCATTGGCCAACCGAAGATTTTTTCCATCACTTTATCAACGGCGACAAAATCAGCGCCGTCCATCACCAATTTGCTGAAACCAGCGAAATAAGGGAACAATACACGGTTAACTAAAAAGCCTGGACAATCATTCACTACAATTGGAGTTTTACCCATCTTTAAGGTAGCAGCAACCACAGCAGAGATTGTCTCTTCACTGGTCTTTTCACCACGAATAATTTCGACTAAGGGCATTTTGTGAACTGGATTGAAGAAGTGCATACCGCAAAAACGTTCAGGTTTTTGCAGGCTTTCAGCTAAGCGATTGATAGAAATAGTTGAGGTGTTAGAGCAAATAATCGCATCACCAGCTACGTGTTGCTCAACTTCTGCCAGTACGATACCTTTTATTTTGGGGTTTTCAACAACGGCTTCAATCACCAAATCGCAGTCTTTTATCGCTGAATATTCAAGGGTAGGAACGATACTATTCAGCGTCGTCGCCATTTTCTTAGCATCTACCTTGCCTCGTGCCATGCCTTTACCGAGAATGGTTGCTGCTTCCTTCAAGCCCAGATCCAAAGCAGCTTGATTGATATCTTTCATGATAACAGGAGTGCCTTTTACCGCAGATTGGTAGGCGATACCGCCACCCATAATACCTGCACCTAATACCGCCGTTTGTTTAATACTTTTGGTGGCTGCTTTTGCTTGTTTTTTGCCTTTAGCTTTAACCAACTGATCGGCCAGGAAAATACCGACTTGCGCTTTAGCCGCGTCAGTTTTAGCCAATATCGTAAATCCTTGGTTTTCCAGCTTTAGGGCGCCGTCGCGATTAAGACCAGCAGCTTTAGCAACAGTGTCGACCATCATATGAGGCGCGGGGTAATGTTTACCTGCCTGGGCGAAGACCATGGCTTTAGCCGTAGAGAAACTCATCATCGCTTCGTTTTGATTTAACTGCAGAGGAGCTTGTTTCTGCGCGCGGCG
>JBLHNW010000243.1:0-6216 GCA_047622205.1 Paraglaciecola sp. | reverse complement strand
TACTCCTGATTCTTTTTCCGACGGTGGTAGTTTTGACCACATGGATAAAGCACTCAAACGTGTTCAGAGTATGCTTGAACAAGGTGCTGCCTTCATAGATGTTGGGGGAGAGTCAACCCGGCCCGGTGCTGCTGATGTGTCTGTGCAACAAGAGTTGGACAGAGTGATACCGCTGATTGAAGCGATATCGAAGCGATTTGATACGGTTATTTCCATCGACACCAGCAAAGCCGCGGTAATGACAGCCGCAGTGAACGCTGGAGCCAGCTTTATTAACGACGTACGAGCCTTACGCGAGCCTGGTGCATTGCAAGCGGCTAGTACGGCTGATGTGCCCGTATGCCTAATGCACATGCAGGGACAACCTCGCAGCATGCAAAGCGCCCCTGATTATCTAAATGTGTTGGATGAAGTATGTGTTTTTTTACAAGACCGGATAGACAGTTGTGTTCAAGCTGGGATCGATAGGTCTCAAATAGTCATTGACCCGGGCTTCGGATTTGGTAAGAATCTTAAGCACAATTATACTATGTTGGCGAGTCTCGAAGAATTTCACCGCTTGGGTGTGCCTGTTCTGGCCGGTATGTCTCGTAAGTCTATGATAGGGCAGTTGTTGGACCGAAATGTTAATGAACGTCTGGCTGGCAGTATTGCGGTGGCAACAGTGGCTGCACAAAAAGGTGCACAAATAATTCGTGTTCATGATGTAAAAGAGACAATCGATGCTGTTAAAGTGGTGTCAGAGTTAAACGCTTATAGGGAAAATAATAATGGGCGATAGAAAATATTTTGGAACAGATGGTATTCGCGGAAAAGTTGGCGAAACCATTATCAACCCTGAATTTGTTATGAAGTTGGGTTGGGCTGCGGGTAAAGTTTTGGCCGGGCAGGGCACCAATAAAGTATTAATTGGCAAAGATACACGAATTTCAGGTTACATGCTTGAGTCTGCCCTTGAAGCAGGATTGTCTGCTGCTGGCATTAATATAGGTTTATTAGGTCCGATGCCGACTCCGGCTATTGCCTACTTAACCCGCACTTTCCGCTCTGAAGCGGGGATTGTTATTAGTGCGTCACATAATCCTTATTATGATAATGGTATTAAATTTTTCTCTTCTAATGGCATGAAGTTAGCTGATGATATTGAGTTAGCCATCGAAGCCCAATTGGATGAGCCGATGAGCTGCGTAGCCTCAGATAAACTGGGTAAGGCTATTCGTATTGCTGATGCTGCCGGTCGTTACATCGAGTTCTGCAAAGGTGTTTTTCCGACAGAATTAAGCCTTAAAGGTTTGAAAATAGTGGTGGATTGTGCCCATGGTGCGACCTACCACATTGCTCCCAATGTGCTGAGCGAATTGGGTGCAACGGTGATTGAAATAGGTACTTCACCGGATGGACTGAATATCAATCGCAAAGTAGGTGCTACGTCTATGAAAGCGGTCACCGAAAGTGTACTAGAGAATCAAGCCGATCTTGGGTTTGCCCTTGATGGTGATGGTGATCGTGTCATGTTGGTGGATAATAAAGGTAATGTTATTGATGGCGATCAAATCGTCTATATAATCGCCCGGGATGTGCTTAAATCCGGTCAACTCAGAGGTGGTGTTGTAGGTACAGTAATGAGTAATCTGGGTCTGGAGGTAGCGTTGGCTACACTAGGCGTACCATTTTTGCGCAGTAATGTAGGTGACCGTTACGTTATGGAGTTATTGCAAGCTAAGGGATGGACGATTGGAGGAGAAAGTTCAGGTCATGTATTGAACTTAGCGGCCGCTTCGACGGGGGATGGCATTATCGCAGGTTTGCAAGTTTTGGCAGCAATGTTACGTGCAGATATGAGCCTCTATGATTTAAGTCGTGGAATGGAGAAATTTCCCCAGACCTTGATCAATGTGAAATTTAATGAGGGAGGATCTCCTCTCGAATCTGCCCAGGTGAAAGAATCTGTAGTTATGGCTGAAGCTGCAATGGGAGAAAAAGGTCGAGTGTTACTGCGTAAGAGCGGCACGGAACCACTTATTCGGGTGATGGTTGAAGCAAATGATGGCGGTGATTCAAGAAAATGGGCCGGGTATATTGCAGATGCAGTACGTAAAGTAACCGGCTGAACGCCTCACTGTGCATAATTCGTTTCTGCTACTTGTATATTGAGAGTGGTTTAGTTAATATCTCGCGCGCTTTTATGGGCGCTGCCAGGATCCAATTTGGATAGGAGTTCAAGTGCAAACATTTAATCGTCGTCGCTTTGTAGCAGGAAATTGGAAGATGAACGGTGACTTGCCATTAATTGGTCAAGTTGAGACACAGTTAGCTAAAGCTGATTTATCTGATGTTGATGTGGTTATTTGTCCACCACTTCCATACCTATCCGGGTTTTCGAATAGCAGTATTGCTATCGGCGGCCAGAATTTGAGCCAGTTTGATTCAGGTGCTCATACCGGTGAAGTCGCTGGGCGGATGCTAAAAGATAGCGGGTGCAAATATGTGATAGTCGGTCACTCCGAAAGGCGTGCGGACAACCACGAAAGTAACCAAATTGTCGCACTTAAGGTGCAACAGGCAATAAAAGCACAATTAATCCCAATTTTTTGTGTTGGTGAGCCACTACAAATTCGTGAAAACGGACAGTTGTTTGATTACATCGCAGCACAGTTAGATGCGGTGATTGATTTGCTGGGCATCGATGCTTTTGTTGGCATTGTATTGGCATATGAGCCAATATGGGCAATTGGTACGGGTAAAACCGCCAGCCCTCAACAAGCCCAGGAAGTGCACGCATTTATTCGTGGACATCTGGCAAAACAAGATGAAAAAATTGCGGCCAGAAGTATAATTTTGTATGGCGGCAGTGTTAAAGGAAGTAATGCTGAGGAGTTGTTCTCCGAGGATGATGTAGATGGTGGTTTAATTGGCGGAGCCAGTTTAAATCCTGTAGATTTTTTAAGTATTTGCTTAGCAGCAAAGCTATAGAGGCAACACATGTTTTACGAAGTTTTAGTAGTAGTTTATTTAATAGTCGCACTTATGTTGGTTGGTTTTGTGCTGATCCAACAGGGTAAAGGCGCAGATATGGGCGCGTCGTTCGGAAGTGGCGGTTCTAATACTGTGTTTGGTTCAACCGGTTCTGGCAACTTCTTGACTCGCACTACTGCCATACTCGCCACGTTATTTTTTGTGATAAGTTTAATTTTGGGCAACCAGACGGCGGACAAGGAAAAGGCAGTCGACGAGTGGCAAAATATTGAAGTCCCTGTACTTGAACAACCTGCAGAAACTGATATCCCTGCAGTTCCAGAATCAGATATTCCAGCAACCAATGAATCTGATGTTCCTGGGACTGAAGCGCAAGCTCCCAGCGACATACCTGACTCTCAATAACGTTGATAAGTAAAGTTTTGCGGATGTGGTGGAATTGGTAGACACGCAGCCTTGAGGGGGCTGTGGCTTAGGCCGTGGGAGTTCGAGTCTCCCTATCCGCACCAATTATTTTTAAAAAGCCGTGGCGATTATCGCCACGGCTTTTTTTGTGTAAGTTGTAGCCGCTGGGGTCGTTTTATAAATACTGTTTTAATTTCTCTAGACTTAAATTCTTCTCTCGAAAAATTGTATTTTTAGTTAAATTTTCTGGTAATTAAAGTAAGCTGTAACTAATTAGAATAACCTGGTGATGGAGTGTATGAGTTTTAGTGTGACTATCGAGTTCGACCATGTGTATGTCGCTTATTCTGGAATAGTCGAAGCCTTGGATGTGATACAGCTTAGTGGTGATCAGGAATTCATTACGAACATGCGTGTTTTGGAAAAAGTTGTTCATGACTTTTCTGATGCAGAAGAAGTCATGATGGATTTCGAAGATATAAAGAACCTGACTCTTTTATCTAACCTCGAGTCCAACTTTACAGAAAACCTGATCGGTATTGCTATTCCAAAAGATGAGCAAAGTTATAATAGGATTTTGACCCTACGTGACGGTATTCAGAGTGATAAATGGACGGTCTTGATTGCCCACAATTATCCAGAAGCGCTTTCAATGCTGCGTCCGGACGAAGTTCAAGAATAGAAGTTAGACCCAGCAAACCCTCGCCATCAAAATATTATGCCCAAATTATTGAATGCTAATATACTCTTCATCCTCGAAACTGCATGTTTGTTGGTTGCACTCATTCGTCCCAATCAGTAACCGACGTTGCACTTAGCAGGCTAACCTCAAGGGATCTTATTTATTTGTCGCTGCCATGCAACTCCAATGATTTTGAGTATAAAACTATAAAATTACAGATTGCCTTCAAGCAATTAGGTACACTCATATTACTAATGTGAATCGCTAACTGAAGCATAAATGCCTGCAATAACAATTAAAAACTTATCCATCGAATTGCGCTCTGGCAATAGGCGCTTTGCCCTGAAAAATATCAATATTGATGTGAAACAAGGTGAATTTATCGTAATAGTTGGTCCCTCCGGTGTGGGTAAGTCAACAATTTTGCGTGCCCTGGCCGGTTTGACCTCGATTCTGTCAGGAGAAATTTGGATTGCTGATCAAAGGGTAGACAACAAGCCTGCCGCAGAAAGACAAGTCGCGATGGTGTTTCAAAATTTTGCGCTTTACCCGCATATGAGCGTGGCACAAAACATCGGTTTTAGTCAGACCCTTAAGGGAGTAAAGCTTGAAAAAATTGCTGAAAAAGTAAATGCGGTTGCTTCACGTCTTAAGATATCGCATCTGCTAAACAGCAAACCCGCAGACCTGTCGGGTGGACAAAAGCAGAGAGTCGCGCTGGGGCGTGCAATGCTTTGTGAGCCCCGGTTGTTTTTGTTTGATGAACCCTTGTCTAACCTTGATCCCGTTTTACGCCATCATTTACGAGCGGAAATCAAACAGTTGCATCGCAGTTTGAACACTACCAGTATTTTTGTTACCCATGATCAATCAGAAGCGATTGCCCTTGCTGATCGTATTATCTTACTCAGTGAACGAGGAATTGAACAGATTGGCAGTGCCACAGAGTTGTTTAATCGACCGAACAACCAATATGTCGCGGAATTTTTTGGTCATCCTTCGATTAATCTGTTTAGTGCGGTGTTGAGTGCATCGGGACTAAGTTTCCCGCCTTCTTTTCATCTTCCTTGTGATATGCCGACTTCTTTAGTCGGTAAAACAGTCAATGTAGCGATCAGGGCAAAAAAATTACGGATTGATCAAACCCAGGGTATTCCTTGTACGGTTGAACATATCGAATATTTGGGTGATGAGGTGCAAATACAACTTCGTGTTGACGGGGATCTCGAAACCAAAACAATATCGTTGCCCGAATCAGACTATCAAATAGGACAACAGTTGTTGATGACATTCAAGTTTGAAGATTTACTGTTTTTTGACCAGGATGGTCAACGTTTGGATATTCAGTAGGAATTTTTTTGCGTCCAGTTTACCCCAGGAGAAAATCCTTAGCTGGAGAGCACTAGATAGGCGTCTTGATCTGCTGTGTAAGCAATTCTATGGGTAACATTACTAGATTGATAAGCATTGCTGTGGTAGTCAAACAAAGCAGTAGCGTATCTCTGCTAAGTAACGGCTAGAGTCAATAACGTAAGAACACACAGGTAGTTATTTATCAGCTTGAAACACAATGCCTCAACACTGTTGAGGGGCCAAAATTCGTCCCCGTGAATTATTTCCATCCTAACAATCAAAATTTAATGTCAGTAAACACTTTACTCCTTGCAATAGAGCCTGAAATCCGTACAATACGGCGGCCTTTTATCTGCAAGGTAACGCGCAGAAATCTAAAGGTAATTTAAGTTAACGTTAACGCTACAACGAGTTTGAGGCACATATGGTTACTATTCGTTTACAGCGTGGTGGCGCTAAAAAGCGTCCATTTTATCAAGTAGTGGTTGCAGACAGCCGTCGTTCACGCGATGGTCGTTTTATTGAGAACATTGGTTTCTTCAACCCAACTGCACAAGGTCGAGAAGAGCGTTTACGCCTTGATCTTGGTCGTGTTGAACATTGGGTAGGAGTAGGCGCAGGCCTTTCCGACCGTGTTGCGCGCTTGGTTAAAGATGCACAAAAAGCAGCTGCTTAATTGCAACTGTTAGAAATATAGAGGTATAGATGAGTCACGCGTCTGACACATTGGTGGTTGGCAAAATCGGTGCACCTTACGGTGTTAAAGGTTGGGTCAAAATCATCTCTCATACCCATGATTT
>JBLHNW010000242.1:0-6245 GCA_047622205.1 Paraglaciecola sp. | reverse complement strand
GATGGCCGCAGTTTAGTTTTCGCTATTCTAGTGATTTCCGCACATTCTGATGGGCTAAGAAAAGAATCCAATCGCAACAATTGCGCTTTATCTTGTTCCAGGTATCTGGCCCCAGATTCATCTAGCCTTTTTAACAACAAAGGATGGGCAAGTTGATGGTAAAACGTGGCGTCTTTTTGGTAAGACATATCTGCCGGAAGATTCGTACCAAGGGCCTTTTTACATACTTCGTAGTTGAAGCCGTTTTCAAGTAAGGTATCCAGCAACTTCTCAGCATCTACGCCGTTGAGTAGATTGCTTATGAGCCATTTTTTCCAGGCTTCTGGTAGTGTTTTCATAACCTATTAAATATTCATACTTTTTATTATGAAACTTGTACCACATTAGTTGCTGCATCCGCTATCTTGATGCTTAACTCTTGTGATAATTCGAAATAAAATTCGCTGCCCTGACCTACTTCACTGCTAATTTCCAACATAGAATTATGATGATTCAACACATGTTTCACTATTGCCAAGCCTAATCCTGAACCGCCAGTTTGCCTGGAACGAGCTTTATCTACGCGATAAAAACGCTCTGTTAAACGGATCAAATGTTTAGCCTCAATACCCTCACCATCATCACGTACAGAAAATCTTGCTTGTTGGCCAACCATTTGCCAATCAATCCAGATATGTCCGTTATTCGGAGTGTAATGTATAGCGTTAAATAATATATTTGAAAATGCACTTCTCAGCTCAGATTCAATCCCATAAACATGCAATGCAGGATCAACACGCATGATTATTGTATGTTTTTTGACCTTATTTAACACTTCTCCTTCCAGCTTAATCATCTGTAACATCTGTGGCACATCCACAATATTTTCATGAATACGTTCATTGCTTGCTTCTATCCGCGAGAGAATAAGCAGTTCTTCGATTAAACTTTGCATGCGTAATGATTGAGAGCGCATTTCTTCAAAGGCTTTGTTGGCAAATTCCTCAGGAATGTCTTTGGCACCAGGCAGTATTTCCAGGTATCCATTGATGACTGTTAGTGGTGTTCGCAATTCATGAGAAACATTAGCAACAAAATCTTTGCGCATTCTCTCGATTTGGATCAATTGGGTAACATCGCGGATCAACAACATTAGATGTTTATCACCGTATGGCATGATCCTGTATTCCAAGACTTTATCAGCATTTGCCGGAGACGGCAGTTCAATCGGGTGGTCATAATGACCTTTATGATAAAACTCGATAAATTGCGGATGTCGAATAAAATTATAAATACGTCTGCCTGAATCATCCGGCCAGCGCAGCCCCAACTCGATCCGAGCCAATCGGTTACACCACAGTATTGCGGCATTGGCATCCACCACAACTGCGGCATCGGGCAAGGCTTCAGAACCCTCTCTAAAACTCCTTACAATTTTTCCCAATTCTTTGCGTTTTCGGCGATTACGTCTTTGTACCGTGTAAATGCCTTCGTAAATATGCTCCCAAATTCCCCGCACTTTCGGTGGTGACATTTTTTTGCTATGCCACAACCAGTTACTAAGGCGGTTTAATCTCCAGTAGGTTAGTGCTAACAGTGCCAATGCACCCAGTGCAACGGCAAATGAAACATCTTCAAAAAATAGACCTATCAAAGCAACGGCAACAAAATACGTTACTACACGACTCAAGGTACCTAACCAGGAAAAAGGATAATTCATCACAAAATGTATTCTCCAATAACACCAAAGATTGAGTCTTTTTTTTCCAAATTACATATGGTTCTAATCAAACTTTATTAGAAAACCGATAACCTGAACCTCGAACAGTCTGGATCATAGCATCATGTCCTGACCCAGAAACAGCTTTTCGTAAACGCCTAATATGCACATCAACAGTGCGATCTTCCACATACACGTTGGTACCCCAAACATTATCAAGTAATTGTTCGCGACTATAAACTCGCTCAGTATGGGTCATAAAAAAGTGCAATAACTTAAATTCCGTTGGGCCAATCTGAAGTGGCGTTTCATTGACGCTCGCTCTGTGCGATACCGGATCTAACTTTAGCCCCTTAAATTCTATTATCTCCTCACTCGAAGTTGGCGTGACGCGTCGCATCACAGCTTTAACCCTGGCAATAAGTTCTTTTGGTGAAAACGGTTTGGTTATATAGTCATCAGCACCTGCTTCTAAACCTCGAACTTTATCTTCTTCCTCTCCTCGAGCAGTAAGCATAATAATAGGAATATCTCGTATGAATTCTTGTTGCTTAATATGTTTGGCAAGTTGCACACCGCTGCCACCTGGTAACATCCAATCGAGCAAAATCAGATCGGGATAAGGCTCAACTAGCTTTTCTAAAGCAATAAAATAGTCTTCTGCATCAATAGTTTCATAGCCTGATTGCACCAATACAAACTTCAACATTTCACGAATGGGTCCGTCGTCTTCAACTAACAGTACACGTTTAGCCATTTATTAGATCCTATATGTGACAAAAGAGTGTGATTATTAGTTATTAATGTGACACTTTTATTAAAGTTACCATAAAGTTTGAAATTGCTATGTTATATCTGCTTAGTTTCTTTAGCAGAATCAGTGTGCGGATACCCATGCTACCTCAAACTGCGGGTTTCAGCGGGAGTTTAAAGCCAACCAGTCAAGGCGACTGTTTGCTGGCGCCCTAAGTCAAAAATAGTCAACACAGCATAAATGGCTTTAAAACCGTCCAGGACAGAGTGCCAGTGGCACTTGATTTCTGCGTTGTCCTCTATCCTTAGGTAGTCGACATTCCTTCAAGAGGACGCCTTGAATTGAAACACCCAGCTCCCCTGAATCCGTCATTTTGAGGTGGTATGGGTAGTTAATGTTATCTACGCGTTTTTGCAATTCTCTTGTTTATTCTATTGATAACGCATATTCTTTTGGTTCATGTTCTTATCATTCACAAAAGTGACTTGTAGATGTCAAAAGTAAAAAACGGTTTATCCAGAAAACTGTTGACCAGAGTACTGTCGGTCTATTTTGTGCTTACTCTAATAGTCACCGCTGGACAAATTTTCACTGAATACCTGAATGCCAAAAGCCATATTGAAAGCGAACTGCAGACTTTAAAAAACACCTTTAGTACTAGTTTAACGCGAGCTATTTGGGAATTAAACACACCCCAAGCCAAATCTATTGCTACGGGGTTAATGGAGTTAGCAATTGTTGAAGGTGTACAGATTCGGGACGAAAATGGTAATTACATCACAGATTTGGGCCGCACTGTAAAACAGCAGGATGAGTCGATTAACAAGGGCGTGCTGCGTGACCATTCGGGTGGCACATTTGGTTATAGTTTCCCTTTGATCTTTGAATTTTCAGGACGCACTTCCCTGGTAGGGGATGTCACCCTGTACTCCAGTTTTGAAATAATCTTCCGCCGTATCGAGGTTGGAATCTTTTTCCTCGTCGGCAATGCCATTATTAAAACGGCTTTTTTGGTTTTTCTATTTATGAGTGCTTTTCGCACGATGTTAACCCAGCCCTTAAATGAGCTAAGCCAACAAATAAGTGATTTTGATCTTGACGATCCTGACTCCTCAAAATTAAACCTTTATATTAATGATGATAACGAGCTCAAGGTACTTGAAACCTCTTATAACCAGTTGGTTGACAGGCTAATCGATTTTCAAACAAGATTGGCTGGTTCTCAAAATGAATTAAAGGGTGCCAATCTTAAGTTAGACAATCAAAATATATCTCTGGAACAAGAAGTGGCAAAGAAAACGGCCACTTTAAGCAAAATCATGCTTGATCTGGAGCAACAAAAAGATGAACTGATTATCAATCAGAGAGAATTGCGTCAGGAGAATGAAAATAGGCAGTTTATTGAAGATGAGTTGCGTAAAAGAAATAGTGAACTGGCGTCTTCAATGGAAACCATCCAATTGGCAAAAGATCAACTGGTGGAATCTGAAAGGATGGCATCCTTGGGAGGCCTGGTAGCGGGCATTGCTCACGATGTAAATACTCCCTTGGGTGTCAGTGTTACCGCCACTAGTTTTCTGCAAGAGCGGGTCAAAAAATTAAACTCTGCTTATGAGGATAAAAAACTCACAGCCAGCACTATGGCATCTTTCTTATCAGAAGCTCAACAAACCCTGGTTTTGCTTACTAATAACCTCAACAGAGCATCAGATCTCATTTCCAGTTTTAAGCAAGTTGCGGTTGATCAGACAAGTGAAGCAGAACGAGAAATCAATGTACGAGAATATCTAAACGAAATAATCCAATCTTTGGCTCCTAATTTAAAGAAAACCCAGCATACGATAGACATCCATTGCCCTGAAAACCTGATTATCCAATGTGCGCCCGGAGTACTGGCGCAAATCATCACCAATATGGTAATGAACTCACTTATTCATGGCTTTGAGGATATGCAAAAAGGAACTATCAGCATTGCGATTAGCCGTCAAGATGGCAAGTTGTTGATGGACTATAAAGACAATGGCAAAGGGCTACCAGAAGGCACTCTAGAAAAACACTTTGACGCTTTTTTCACTACTCGTCGGGGGAGAGGTGGCAGTGGTTTAGGTACACATATTATGTACAATTTGGTAACCCAAACATTGCATGGTGAAATTGAGGCATTTAGTCAGCCTAACAAGGGACTGCGGTATAAAATATTTATTCCAGTAGATACCCATACTACCTGATAACATTCTTGCGTCCTTTCTGACGATCGTTAATGGCAGTTGATGCTAAACCCTGATAGTCTTCTCTGCCTTTTTTAGGCGAATTTTTCAAGCTAGATTTAAATACCTAACAAATTTCAAATTATCGGATATTACTCTATGTGGTTCAAAAACCTTAAGCTCTACAGCCTTACTCAAGACATTCAATTTACCGACGAAGACTTGCAGGAAAAACTCGCAGAATTTGCCTTTCGTCCATGCGGTAGCCAGGAATTAGCGACAATGGGCTGGTCTTCACCCTTCAATCAAGGTGAGGCATTATGTCACTCTGCTGCCGGACGGGTTTGGGTCACTCTTAAAAAGCAGGAACGCATACTGCCAGCTGCAGTAGTAAATGCAGAATTGGCTGAAAAAGTGGCCCATATTGAAACGGAGACGGGCGCTTCTGTAGGTAAAAAAGCACAACAGGATCTGAAGCAGGAAATTATTCACCGTTTATTACCTCAAGCATTTACCAAAAATAGTTTTACCCACGGATTTATTTCATGTGCAGATAATTTAGTGGTGGTTGATGCTTCTGCAGATGGTAAAGCCGAGGCATTTTTAGCGATGCTTCGCAAAGCACTCGGGTCTTTGCCCGTGGTACCTCTTGCTAAACAATCTGTGCAAGAGGACATGACATTGTGGCTTAAGGACGATAACGTGCCGAAAGACATTGTCATCCTCGAAGAAGCAGAATTACGTTCTCCCGAAGAAGATGGTGCAATCATGCGTTGTAAAAATCAGGAATTGCACAGTGATGAAATACTCAATCATCTGAATAATGGAAAATTGGTACAAAAAATCGCCATAGAGTGGGATGAAACATTTAGCGCGTTGTTACAAGAAGATTTAACGGTTAAGAGGCTCAAGTTCAGTGACGTGATGAGAGAACAAAACGACGATATTCCAAAAGACCAAATGTTAGCTAGAATGGATGCTAACTTTGCATTAATGTCCGGCGAAACGGTGAGATTTGCTAAACGTTTAACAGAGATATTTAACCTGCAGGAATCAGCTTAAAATAATAGCTGTGAAAAGGGATAATACAAAATTAGCGGCATTGCATTAAACAATGCCACTAATTTACCTAAGCAAAAATCTGCATCGCGCTATCACGCATTTCGTTAAAAACATCTGATTCGATGTCACTAACGTCTTTGATAATGCCTTTTTTAAGACTAATTTCCAGTACTGCTTGCTTTTGTTCATCGAAAGAACCGGCGGCTACTTTACCTAAGCGCACAAAATCCAAATAAGAAATGTCGTCGGTCTGAATAGATAAATCACTCCAGTACTCAGCCACTTGTACGAATTCATCATCAAATCCCCATTCTTTGGTAATGCTTGCGCCTATGTGCCCAGACATCTTATCGATTGCGACATCAAGGAAAGAGGCATTGGCAAACGTATCATTGTGACGCTCTGCTTCGGTCAGAATGGGTAAAACTCCAATATTATGCACCAACGCTGCCAATGTCATGGTGTCCATATTGAGGTTACGGCTTTTTGTTTGCTTAGCATGTACTTGCAGCGCAGCCATGGA
>JBLHNW010000241.1:0-6287 GCA_047622205.1 Paraglaciecola sp. | reverse complement strand
TTTTTAATTGTTGTTGTTGCTGAGTGTTGTTCGCCAGTTCCTGTTCTGTACTATTGAGCGCTTTGGCTGTTTTGGCAATCTCTAATTCCGCTTTGCGTAAGGTCGCTTCTAATTTTTTTGCCTCTGCCAGTTGCCGATTAATTTGCTTTGTCTTGGTTTTAATTTGTTGCTGTATTGCTTCAAGATCATCACTTTGTTGTGCTTGCACATTAGTACTGTTGATGCCGCTTAAACTAATAACAAAGGCAAACACAAACAAAATGCGCAAATATACTGATGATATTCGCGCTTGATTAAACAACAAACATGGCATCGGCTTGATTAGCTCAATGTCACAATTGGCGTGCCGGTCATTTCATCAGGTTGTGGCATATCCAGCAAATGCAGCATAGTTGGTGCCACATCACTTAAGGTTCCGCCTTCCCTCGCTTCCGACTTGCTTCCAACATGGATAAAAGGCACCAACTCACTGGTATGGGCGGTGTGAGCCTGTCCGGTGTTTTCATCTTGCATTTTTTCAGCGTTTCCATGATCGGCTGTAATCAGACACTCTCCAGCGATTTTTTTGATAGCCTCAACAACTCTGCCTACGCACGCGTCAACCGCTTCACAGGCTTTTACTGCTGCGTCAAAATTACCCGTATGTCCAACCATATCGCCATTCGGATAGTTACAGATGATTGCGTCGAATCGACCAGACTCAATCGCCGCCACCAACTTGTCTGTTAATTCAGCAGAGTTCATTTCTGGTTGCAAATCATAAGTTGCCACCTTCGGTGAGGGTATCAAGATACGCTCTTCACCTGGATATAATGATTCGCGGCCACCGCTATAGAAAAACGTTACATGGGCATATTTTTCAGTTTCCGAAATTCTAAGCTGGGTTTTGTTATGCTGAGCCAACCAATCTCCCATTACATTCACCAATGGTACTGGCGGATAGGCACTAGGAGCATCAATACTCTCAGCATATTGAGTCAACATCACAAAAGCGCTGAGATTAATATGTTTGCCTTTATCAAAGTCTGCAAAATCATCTTCAACAAACGGCCGGGTAATTTCGCGGGCACGATCAGCTCTGAAATTCATAAAGATCAGTGCGTCGCCATCCTCCATAGGCACAGCGTCACCAACAACTGTCGGTTTTACGAATTCGTCATTTTCATCCCGTTGATAAGAGTTTTCCAAGCCTTCCAACGCATTATCGACAGTGTATTCCCCAGCACCATGACAAATTAACTCGTAGGCAGTTTTAACTCTATCCCAACGTGAATCCCTGTCCATTGCATAATAACGGCCGATCAAACTAGCAATTTTACCTACTCCTAAGTCAGCAAAAACCTTCTCTGCGGCCTGTAGAGAATTTTTAGCACTACGTGGTGGAGTATCACGGCCATCTAAAAAGGCATGTAAATAGATCTTAGTTGCACCCCGATCGGCTGCCATTTTTAACATCGCAAAAATATGCTCTTCATGGCTATGCACACCACCGGGAGACAACAAGCCCATCACATGAACGGCTTTGCCCTGGCTTATCGCTTTATCAAGATTATCTGTTAATACGGGATTCTCAAAAAAATCTCCATCTTTAATCGCCTTGGTGATGCGGGTAAAATCCTGATACACCACTCGGCCTGCACCCAAATTGACATGGCCCACCTCCGAATTGCCCATTTGCCCGTCGGGTAAGCCAACGTCTAAGCCTGATCCCGAAATAAGAGTAGAGCTGTAATTCTGTACCAAACCATCTAATACTGGCGTATTTGCGTGAGCAATTGCATTGCTGTCAGTCTCTTCTCTGTGGCCCCATCCATCTAATATAATAAGAGCGACGGTTTTTTTGGGCTGACTCATGTTTGTCTCCGCTGTTGAGGTTAGGCTGTGTAAGGTAATGAATTATCTCGTTACTTACATTAAATAAGCCCCTCATATTATCCTGTGAGCCTTGTTCCGTCACGGTCATTTCTTACTTAAAACTAAATGGATAACAATAAGTTATTCCACTAATACCTGTTGGCAACGTTGCAGGGCTGGTTTATCAACGCAAAATCTATATACTTTGCACACTTTTTTTGCTCGTGCAGCTGCACGTAAGAGGCTTATAGGTTATGGATCAAGCGATCGAGTTCGTCACAAATCATTTTTATTTGGCAGGGGCGTTTGTGGCTTTATTGTTGGCACTCGTTTACACCACATTAGCGAGTCAATTGTCGTCATTAAAACAGCTCACTACACATGAGGCGACATTGCTCATGAATAAGCAGGATGCAGTAGTATTCGACATTCGCCCTGGGGCAGAGTTTAAAAAAGGGCATATATTGGGTGCCGTTCAGATAAAAGCGGAGCTGCTTAACAAGGCGGACTTCTCTGCCCTTGAAAAAAACAAAGACAAACCCATTATTGTTGTCTGTGCGATGGGCATGACAGCCAAAAGCACCGCTTCAAAAATGCTCAAAGCTGGCTTCGACCAGGTTAGCGTGCTTAAAGGTGGAATGAATGCCTGGCAAGGTGCCAGTTTGCCAGTAAGTAAATAACGTAAAGGTGTAATAATGAGTAAAGTTGAAATTTATACTAAAGGCTATTGTCCTTATTGCCATCGCGCCAAAGCATTGCTTGAGCAAAAAGGTGTGGCATATGAAGAGATTAAAATTGATGTACAACCTCAACTCAGAGACGAAATGATTAAGCGTGCAAGTGGAAGTTACACCGTCCCGCAGATATTTATCAGCAGCCAGCATATTGGTGGGTGTGATGATATGTTTGCCCTTGAATCAGGCAATAAATTAGACAAACTATTAGCCGCATAGAGCGGTCGAACATTTTATAAAGGAATTACCATGGCTGAAGAGAACAAACCAAACGAAGCAGCGGCACAGCCCGCAGCACAAGGTCCAAAATTTTCTATTCAACGAATATTCACTAAAGATATATCGTTTGAAGCTCCCAATGCACCGGCGATTTTTAAGAAAGAGTGGAAACCTGAAGTTCAATTGGAATTAGATACCCGCAGCACTGTACTTGAAGAAGGTGTATACGAAATCGTGCTAGTTGTGACCGTAACAGCTAAATTGGGTGAAGAAACCGCATTTTTGTGCGAAGTACAACAGGCAGGAATTTTTGCCATTGGTGAAATGCCAGAGGCGAATAAAGCACATATGTTAGGTTCGTTTTGCCCTAATACTTTGTTTCCATATGCACGTGAAACCATCTCAAACCTGGTAAATCGCGGCACATTCCCTGCCCTCAACTTAGCACCAGTAAACTTTGATGCGATATTTGCAGCTTATATGCAGAAACGTGCTCAAGAAGCACAAGAAGCTGCACCGGCCAAGTTAGATGCTTAAGTAACAGTGCACATGAAACCCACAGTTTCAGTGCTAGGGGCGGGGTCTTATGGGACCGCCCTTGCTTTTTGTCTCGCTCGAAACGGAGTCACTACCCATCTTTGGGGACGTGATCCTGAACAAATGGCTGCAATGGCAAAAAATCGCTGTAACAAGCGTTATTTGCCTGACGCGATATTTCCTGACGATCTTGATGTTCAAATCGATATTGAAAACGCGGTTTCTCTAAGCAACGACCTACTTATTGTTACTCCAAGTCACGGATTTGCCGAATTACTTATTCAGATTAAACCCATGTTGACAGCTCAACACCGAATTATATGGGCAACTAAAGGACTTGAACCGGGCACGGGTAGGCTTTTGCAGGAAGTGGCGATAGATATCTTAGGTTCAGATATTCCGCTGGCAGCAATCTCTGGCCCCACCTTTGCAAAGGAAATGGTCGCTGGTTTACCCACAGCCATTTCTCTTTCTTCTACGGATGAAAAATTGGCGGCTGAGTTTGCCAACAAACTACATTGTTCCAAGTCATTTCGAGTTTATAAAAATAATGATTTTATCGGCGTTCAGCTAGGTGGTGCGGTTAAAAACGTAATAGCGATCGGAGCTGGCATGGCTGATGGTTTGGGTTTTGGTTCAAATGCCAGAACAGCACTCATCACAAGGGGGTTGGCAGAATTAACCCGGCTGGGCGTAAAATTAGGTGCGCAGTCAGAAACCTTTATGGGCATGGCAGGTTTAGGTGATTTAGTACTGACCTGCACTGACAACCAATCACGTAATCGTCGTTTCGGTTTAGCTCTTGGAAAAGGCGCAAATATTCAACAGGCAATCGACAGTATTGGTCAGGTAGTCGAAGGTTATCGTAATACCCATGAAGTACACATATTGGCTAAACGTGTAGGTTTAGAAATGCCTATATGTGAACAAATTTACCAAGTTTTATATCACCAAAAACCCCCAAAAGATGCGGCGATGGCTTTACTTGGCCGTGAGCAAAAATTCGAATAAGCAAACAGCATTAATTTAGAACAAATAATAGCGCTTATTAGTCCACATAATTTGCCAATCCCACTGTTAACTCCTATCTTTTAAGTAAATTCAAGACTTGAGTAATTGCTATGCGTATCGCTTTGCTGTTCTTCACTATTATGCTGAGCACAATACTGCCAAGCAATTTAGCAGTGGCCGACCACTTGCCACAGCTGATTCAAATAAAAGATTGGAACGTGCCCTGGCGGGGGCGGCCACGAGATCCTTTTGTTGCCCCAGATGGAAAAGTTTGGTTTTGTGGTCAGTCTGGAAACTACATCGCCAGCCTTGAGCCTGAGTCTGGCAAGTTCAAACAATATGAGGTGCCAAAAGGCTCCCATCCCCACAACCTGATCGTCGATAAGCAAGGACAGGTTTGGTACGCGGGCAACCGAAATGGCCATATTGGCAAACTCAACCCCAGTTCAGGTGACATAATCCGTTTTGAGATGCCCGATGAAATAGCTGATCCTCACACTCTGGTATTCGATACAAATGACGATATCTGGTTTACGGCCCAGCACAGCAATGCCATCGCACGGTTGGATGTCGACACTGGAGACGTCAGCTATGTAAAAGCCCTATCTCCGCGCTCTCGCCCCTACGGAATTAAAATTGATCAACAAAATCGCCCCTGGGCGGTACTGGTGGGAACCAATAAACTTGCCACTGTTGATCCTCTGACCTTTACCATTAGCGAGATAACATTGCCCAGAAAAGATGCCCGGCCACGGCGCCTGGAAATTACCGATAACGGAGATATATGGTATGTAGACTACGCGGAGGGATTTTTAGGTCAATACAATCCAAATAGCAAGACCTTCAATGAATGGCCCATGCCAGGTGGCAGTATAAGCTATCCTTACGGCACCGCTCTTGATTCTAAACAACGGATTTGGATAGCTGAAACAGGCAGCACCCCTAATACTCTGGTTGGTT
This sequence comes from Paraglaciecola sp., assembly GCA_047622205.1. Lineage (GTDB taxonomy): Bacteria > Pseudomonadota > Gammaproteobacteria > Enterobacterales > Alteromonadaceae > Paraglaciecola. Next base: position 972 of record JBLHNW010000241.1, on the reverse strand, counting down.
TTGATACACAGAGCAAAAAATTTCTCGGTTCAACCTTGGTTAAAAGCGGTGGAAATATTAGGCATATGTATTTTGACAAACCAGGCAATGCCATTTGGTTTGGTGTAGACACGGGAGCAATCGGTCGCGCATCGTTAAAAAATTAAGTCACTGCTCGACCTAATTATCCGAGTTCAGGCTAGTTATTGTGTTTCTTACGTTGCTGATAATATGGACGAAAAAACAAAATCCCCCGTCATTATTAAGCTCAATAGGGCCATTGCCTACGGCAACATTAACCAGAGGTTTGCTTTACTTTGTAAAAGGGTACCATCATGAGTTTTCTCAATAATATCTGAGCGACGATACGCTACATGCTTAATTTCACCGCTTTGAGAGTCAATTTGGATTTCCCAGCGAGATTTCGTCCTCACTTTTACAATGTTTTTCTCTGGCCTTATACCAATACTCAAGCCTGTCAATTGAGACCCAATAGCTAAGCTCAGCTTGTTACACCGTTTTGACCTGTTCTAGTATTTGCGCAAACGTTATCGGAGGGAGGTTGGCCTGCCCCTGACTAGTGGGAGGCTGAATAAATTCAACTTCCACGGTTTAAATAGTTGGCATTAAGCACTAATTCAGATACCGTGATCTTCTTGCTTGTAAAAAATAATCCTGAATTTTTTGACCAATGTGAGTTAGTCAAACAGTATGAAATATGTAGCAGAAATCAATTGTAACTCTTCTACATCGGAGTTACAAAAAATTAGACATACAGTGAAACAAGCGTGTATGGATTTTGACTTCGATTTAGCAAAAACGAATCGGATAGTATTGGCGATAGACGAAGCTTGTGCGAACGTGATCCGGCATAGTTGCGTTTTTTCTGAAAATTTCAAATTGGGCATCAAAATCACACAGGAAAATGGATACGGCATTTTTTTAATTATTGATAACTGTGCCCCTCTGTCACCTGACGCGTTGCTACCCCCC
>JBLHNW010000240.1:0-6294 GCA_047622205.1 Paraglaciecola sp. | reverse complement strand
ACTAACTCAGGCCCTTTTTCTGTCATTTTTAAACCCGCATAACGTTTTTTACTGCCCAGTTCCGAGCCGCGAATGGTGGGCATTAAAAAACGCGTAAAGTAAGTTTCAAACTCAATTTCCAAATTACTTTCCACTTGGAATTGCTGCTTAATGAGTGTTGTCCATTTTTGATTTATCTGTTCTTGAAGATCTTTGCCTATTTGTCGTACCTGCTCATTCGAAAATTCGCCATCAAGCCATACGAAAGTCGAATCCGTATCACCATAAATTACTTCATAGCCTGCCTCTGCAACCCACTTGGCAGTGGTCTGCATGATGTCGTGACCACGCATGGTAATGGAGCTCGCCAATCGAGTATCGTAAAATGGACATCCCCCTGCACCTAACACACCATAAAAAGAGTTCATCAATATCTTAATTGCCTGACTGCGCGTTGCGTCATGGTTCTTCTTTGCCTCATCTCGTTGCTGCCACAAAGAAGTAATGATATCTGGAAGAAAGTGTTTATCTCGGCTAAACAAGGCTCCCCGGTATCCTTGAATAGCTGTTTCAGGCTCTTTTAGTCCCTCAACCAGCCCAAGAGGATCGATTTTAAAAGTACGTATGATTGATGGATAAAGACTTTTGAAATCAAACACCAACACATGTTCATATAAACCCGGCTTCGAGTTCATCACATAACCACCAGGACTCGCCAAACCACCATCAACCGGTCGATTCGGTGACACATAACCAGCTCGATGCAACTTGGGTAGATACAAATTGATGAAAGCAGCGACAGAGCCGCCCGCCCTATCTAGTTCTAAACCTGTTAACTGACTGCGTAAGATTAGGAAATCCAGAACTTTAGTGTGCGCAAAAATGTCCAAAACCAACTCACAATCCTGTAAATTGTATTCTGCTAATTTGACTTTGTTATGGATAAAGTCATGGACAATTTCGCCTAGTCGGTCGTCAACATTCTCGGTTTTTTTACCCTTGCCTAACAGTTGTTGAGAGACGAACTCTAAACTGAAACTGTCGAAATGATAGGTAGCAGTTTTTAACGCATCAATTCCATCAATCACTATCCTGCCAGGCATACTCACAAAGCCTTGATTGACTTCATTTCTGGCATCTCGCCAGCCAATGGCTGCGTTACCACGGCCTAAGGAGAGTTTCACCCTATGCACAGCAGCGCGCTTTATCAGTAAGCGAAAATCAAAATTGACCACATTCCAGCCGACAAACACATCCGGATCAATGTGCTCGACTTGTTTTACTAATTCTTCCAGCAGTGACTTTTCATCCTCCAACCAGATTATCCACTCCAGTCCTTTTTTCTGCACACTCTCTTTTGTGCCGATCATTAACACACGTTTGTATGATGTCGATGCTAAACCAATCGAAAATAATTCGCCTTTTTCACTGCATTCTATGTCGATAGAAAGAATGCTAAAACTGGGTATATATTCGCTTGGTTTCAGATGAGTATTAGTAAAAATTTGATGTCGAAGTTGCTTTTGTGATTGAGGGTCATGTTCAAGGGAAGTGCCAGAGTACTGTGCCCCACCATAAACGAAACGCTCCATTAAAAATCGCTCTGACAAACGGATATCATCTTCATAACAGGTGATGTTCTGCTGTTTTAAACACTCTTTAGCGTTGTAGAGCTGTGAAGGCTTATTAAAATATACCCCAGCAACTGGCTGTGAATCAAAATCTTTCAGCACAAGGTTTTTGTAGCTAAACGGGATCTGCGCTGTGTTTAATATTTCATGCAGTTGGTCGTGCTGGTGCTGTGGGATAAAAAACACCGGCTGCTGAATGGGGGTTATCAGCTTAACTGGACCGTCGTCGCCAACCAGCCAAAATTCCAGAAAGGTTTCTCCGGCAATTTCTCTTTGATGGCGCGTTAAAATAAAACCGCAAGGTAAATCAGACAACATCCATTCCAAACAGTAATATGCAAGTTATTAGCTAAATTTCAGCGTCTTACGTCGCTGTATGTGGGTTATTTCGGGGCAGATGAAAAACGTTTACTCTATTTCGCCCCTGTTCCTTAGCATCATACAACGCCCTATCAGCATAGCCGACAATTTCTTCCAGAGAAACCTGCCCGACATGCTCGCAAACACCGCAAGAAATAGTCAGAGTTAATCCCTCTACATTCAATGTCCCAGGGATTTTTTGGGCTTCCAAACGAAATTCATCCAGGAGCTTTTGGGCGACTTGCAGATGTGTATGTGGCAAACCAATAAGAAATTCTTCTCCACCTATTCGGCCAATAATATCTGTATTTCGAAAAGTAAGCTTGCAAAGATTAGCGAAGGCTTTTAATACATTATCTCCAGTTCCATGACCAAATTTATCATTAACTAACTTGAAATAATCTAAATCAACCATAACTACGCAGAGGTCGAAATCATGTCGATCTGCTAATTCAATTTGCAGTCCGAGCATTTCCATAGTTTGACGTCTATTACTCAAACCAGTTAAGCCATCAGTATTAGCCAGTTTCTCAAGTCTTGAGCGATGTTTTTTGGTGTTATATACCAATATGACCAATAACAAGGATAACAACGCAGCAAAAGTGGCCAGCATCATTAGCTCAACGTTTCTATGTTCCTGAGCCAGTAGATTAGCCTTTTGTAATTGATTTTGTTGCCCAAGCAACTTATTTTCCCGCTCTTTTACTTCCAACTCATATCGAGAGCGCAATTGATGTAGTTGATTTGTACTTTCCTGACTATAGGTCTCCTTCTTGGCCCTAACCGACTGCTCAAGTTGCTGGAATGCCTGCTCATAGTTACCCTGCAGAGCAGATAAACGTGCTTGGTCTTCATCCAGAGTGATTTGCTGAAGCGGCATTGTTTGAGGATCTATAAAACCTTTTGCAATCTGCAGATATTTTACGGCGCTGTCCACCTGCCCTTGTATTATGGCCAAACGTAAGAGGCCAAATGCAACATTCAGTTGTAAATATCGATGTTCAGAAAGGGCAATTATTTCCTGTGCCCGCAATAACTTTTGTTCCGCCGCTGGAAAGTTTTTTTGGATTATATCGATATCTGAGAGCTCTTTTAAAGCGTAAGCGACACCTTGGGTATCGTTTACTTGTTCCGCAAAAGCTTTGGATTCCTCCAATTGGCCGCGACCCAGCTCAATTTCTCCTATATTTTTATTTGCTCTACCCAAACCATAGAGGGAAATACTTAACTCAATCCAATTTTGAGTTTGTCGCTGATATACCGTCGCTTCTTCAAAAAAGGGAATTGCCAGAACATCCTCACCTCGATATTCGTAGACCAATGCCATCATACCTGCGACTTGACCTTTTGAGGTTTCAACCCCCTCTTCGGAGGCGAGCTCGTAGGCGCGCTGAAAATCATCTAGTGCGCCGATATAATCCACCAAACTGTTGAGTAAAGTTCCTCGTATATATAAAGCCGAGGTCATCAGGTTAAGGTCACCCTGTAATTCAGCCCATACTAGCGCTGCAGTGGCCCCTAGAATACCTTCGCCTGGTTTGCCAATAATGTCCAAAGCCATAGACTCTCCCAAGCGTACATTATGGTAAACCCACGGCTGCTCCTCATCTTGTATAAGTGAAAGTGCATATCTTGCGTGTTGCAATGCTTGTTTGGGATAGGATAGAAGGTAATACGCCTCGCTTAGGGCGTGATAATATTGAGCTTGTTCGATGTTATCTGCAGACTGCTGCACTGGTTGCCCTAACAACTGCTGCAAAACGGCATCGGGATCAGCACTCATTCTGACAAGATATGCACGATATTCTGGCGACCACTGGGTTATTCTCTCATCGCTCTGTGCCTCAAAAGAGCTGCATAAAATTGCTAGTATACTGAGTAACAGCATAATTCTTAGTAACAAAAAAACTCCTTTTACCTTGCATAATACTGATTGGAAAATCAGACCGCGTATCAAACACGCTAAGGTGAATTGCATTGACAACACCATTTTCCATTAGTTTCTGACGATTGGCGAAGTGTGCAATTAAAATTATAGCGAGAATCAATGGGCATCAGATATATAATACGCCCCTATGGTATCAAGTTTATGAAGTAATCAAACTGCCATTTAGACCCGCTTAGCGAGCCTCACTAAAGTAGCATTTATGTCAATTTTTTTAAGTAGTCATGTACCTCGTCACGTTGATCCAACACCAACAATAAAACCACATCACCTGGCTCAGCATACGACATTATTTGATGCACACCGTCGATCGGCGCAGCAACTAACAATATCTGCTTTTCATCTACATCCAGTTGATTCAAATAGTGTTTTACTAGTTTAGGAATATCACCTAACTCACGCCCGCGGAGATACTTTTCAACCTCTGACACTACATACAAATCAGCGTTAAGATCAGCAACCGCATGGGTCAAATCGCGTATTTCCTGATCCGAACGATCCCCCCCATGGCCAAACATTACAATCCGACGCTTTGCCGGTAAACTTTTCGCCATATTAACAACTGCACGCACACTATGTTCATTGTGAGCGAAATCAACAAAAACGCTACAACCATTAACAGAGTATAGATTTCCACGTCCGGGATTATCTTGCGCATTGCTGGCAAATTCAATCAAACCTTGTTTTATGGCAAGAAGCGGCAAATTCAAGGCCTTACACAAACCCACAACGCCCAGGGCATTTTCGATATTATGCAGGGCTGTGCCATTAAATGTCATCGGGATTAAATTAACTTTAACAACATCCTCAAAGCCATTTTCATCATGATAAACAATCTTTGAATCACGCACAAAAACCGCCCGCCCTCCGTTGCTGATTTGTTCCTGGATCAGCGGGTTGTTTTCGTCTTTACTAAACCAACAGAGAGTCTTATTTAACTTAAGTGCCTGCTTAACTACCCATTCGTTGTCAGCATTCACTACCAATATGGCGCCTTCGGTGAGGGCCTTGGTCACCACAAACTTGGCTTCCGCTAATTGCTCTAAGGTGTTGATTCCGTATTGTCCAAGATGATCACTGGCTATATTAGTTATGAGCGCAGCATCCACTCGGCTCACAGGTAAACCACGACGCAAAATACCACCCCGGGCAACTTCCAGAAAGGCTATCTCAGTACGTTTGTCCCGCAGCAAAATTCGCGCGCCACCGGGGCCTGAGTAATCGCCTTTATCAATGATATGTTCACCTACCCGAACAAAATCCGTAGAGGTTACGCCGGCGCTGATATTCGCAGCCTGAGCAATTTGTGCAGCAAGTCGCACACTGGTGGACTTTCCGTTTGTTCCGGTAACCAATGCTAAGGGCACGTCTTTATATTGCGACCAGATAATATCATCGCTGGATGGCGGCTCATTAGCCGGCCAAACATCAACACTTTGCCCCATTCCCAAACTAACTTCGTCGTCATCGGTTAAACAGCTCACCTGATGTTTTTGAGCCTCATCTATCAAATTTAATAGTCGCGGATTAACTTCTTCAGCAAGCTCTACTTGCAATTCATTGATCCGCTTTGGAACGTCTGGGGTCTCCGTATTATTTAGCTCGGCCGCACAACAATGCCAGGCTAACTCGGCCAATTCACATGCAGTATAAAGTGCATCAATAGGCGCACTAATAGCAAAGCTTGCTCCTCCTTCATACAATCTATAGGTATGTTTTTCCTCTGCCCAGTCAAATTTTTCGAGTAAAACGGCTATCCACTTCTGCCAACTCAGCACGACTACTTGAGGATCATCACAGTCGATAAACACGTCAACTATCGCGCCGGGTTTATCCCACAATAGATTAGGTCCAGTGAGTCGGCGCACTTCATCTAATTCAATTTGCATAGTACTAATCTGACTCTTCTTCATGTTCAGTAACTAAACGCACGCCACGTTCATCGTGAACTAAACTTTGACCTGCTTCTAGTTCAAACTTGTGCTCAATCGGTTCAAACAATTTCTCCGGGAAGTCTTGAGAAGGTTCAGATTCGGCAGACACATCTTCAGTGCCACCGTTAAAATGCACGATTTGTTTCCAGGAACGGGTGATGTTGTCGCCTAAAATAATCAGCAAGTCGCCACTTTTACAATCTTCCATTGCTTTAGTGATTGCATCTTCTTCAGAAGGAATGACCTGAATATTATCCTCAGCCACCCCCTCACTCAACAACGTTTTCTTGAGTAATTGTGGCACTTCATCAAAGCCACGACCTCGGCGCACATCATCCGCTTTGCATACATAAGTATCGAATCCTTTGGCGACAATCTGTGCCGCTTCGACAATGTCTTCGTCGCGCCTATCTCCAGGCATAGCCATCACAATCCGGCGCTTTCC
>JBLHNW010000239.1:0-6318 GCA_047622205.1 Paraglaciecola sp. | reverse complement strand
TGGTACTGCGGTTTTTGAAATTGATGCAGAACAGCGCAGCAGCTTCGAAAAGCACAGAGGCACCCGGTGTGCTGCAATTCGTAGCATTTGCATTGTTATTTACACTGGTGGTCGGCGCAGTCTATTTTCTGCCCATATCGAAGGCATATATTAGCGAAGTATTCACGCTCGGCGCGATGTGGAGTTCTCTCTGGCCAGTATTAGCCGGGGTGACTTTATATTGGCTGACTCAGCGTTTTGTGTCTGGGCTTAAACCGTTGCCAGCAGGTGATATTGGCCTGGTGTATGAATGGTTTTTTAATGGCCTGAAACATTTGGCAATTAGTACTGGGGCCAAAGTGAAACGGTCAGCACAATCGATCAACCTTTTTTCTTCCAGGGAAAGTTGGATTAACAAAGACTCTGCTTTGACACCATGGCCCGCAATTTATGCTAGCGCCACGCAACCTGGCATCGTATTTATTGCCGTATTGTGCGCAGTTATCGTCGCGCTTGGACTGCAATTTGTATTGGCAGTGTGAAAAAACTCAACCGATAAACTAAGAGGAAAAATCTAATGAAACGTTTTAAAAACATTCTGACCATAGTGGGTAGCGATTCCGACCCGAATACAAACCGAGCTGTAGTAAGAGCCAGTGCACTCTCACAACAGAATAACGGGAAACTGACCTTGATGGACATTATTGACCCGCCGCACAACACCCGTCGCGAATTAAACGGCATCATCAAAGCTGAGGAAATCATCGACATACTGGTTAGTGAAAGACAAAAAGAACTTGAACTTGTTGCTGAGAAGCTCAGGGGAAATGGCATTGACGTTAGCGTCAAAGTGGTCTCTGGGCGAGACTTCATTGAAATTGTTCGCCAGGTTTTGATCGGCAGACACGATTTACTAATAAAGGTCGCTAACCGGCATACCGGTAGTTTTGATAGTTGCGATTTTCACATTATGCGCAAATGCCCTCAACCGGTTTGGCTTATAAAGCCTGATCGCGACGTTGAGTGCCGTAGCGTACTCGCTGCTGTCGATCTGTCGTTGGAAGAGAGTGCGGAAGGCAGGGCTTTGAATACCTATATTATGGATCTGGCGACTTCACTGTCCTGCTTGCATAACAGTGATTTGCATATACTGTCTTGCTGGACGTTATATGGCGAAAACGCCTTACGTCACAGCGGATTTTTGAAAATTGCAGACGATAGTCTCGAAGAGATGTTGCAGCAGGAAGAACGCGTCAATCGAACAATGCTGGATAACCTGATCGAGCGATATCAAAACCCTAGAACCACAGCTCATTTAATCAAAGGAGAGCCAAAAGTATGTATACCTGCATTTGTCGAGGCCAATGATATTGACGTTGTCGTGATGGGATCCGTTGGCCGTAGTGGCATACCCGGCCTGTTGATCGGTAATACGGCAGAAACTGTACTTCAGTTAATCGATTCCTCTGTTATTACCTTAAAACCGGCCGGTTTTGAGAGCCCCATAAAATAGATAAATAGGGTCATCTCTCTGTTAACGGTTATTTTAATTTTGAAAATAGCGAACAGAGTGCGTTTCAGAGCATTGAACTCTAAGCAAAATTTTTGAGCCGGATACTTAAAGGAAAGACTTGGTAGATGTCGAGGAATCTGTCAATGCTATCAAGTCTTATGTTAAACCTGAGTGATTGCCTGAGGCTAAAAAAATGGCAATTTTTGTTCGCTTCAGCGTTGCAAAAATATTTTACAACCCAGTGCAACTTGCCGTGTCTTTATTTAACAAGTTCGGTTAAAAAAAGGTTCCTAGATCACCCACGAATGATAAAGACCAATCCCTACAATAACATTGAAGGGGAAAGTGATGCCAAGCGAACACAACATTGCCAAACCAATATCTGCATCCGGAATACTACTCTTAATCGCAACTGGCGCAGCAATGTATGACGCGCTGGCGGTCAAACTGGCTAGAATGACTGTCGACCCAGTATCAAGATCCAACGCGTAACCCAAACCAATACCAAACCAAGCAAGAGCAGGTGGCGCCAAAAGTGCAAAAATAATGACTCGCCAATGCTTCCATGGAAAGGGACGAAGGGTTTCTGCAGCAGTGAGTCCCATTTCCAGTAAGAATAAAGCCAGTACACCCTTAAACGCACCGGTAAATAAATTGGTTACGGGTGAAGCATTCTGGGGACCATACATCATGCCAATGATGACCCCACCTAACAATAAGATAACGCCACGATTGGTAAATGATTCATGCAATAGATTTTGGGTTGAAATCTTTACACTACGTCTATTAAAACGACGGTAAAGTAAAAGACCAACAATAATTGCCGGCAGCTCCAACAACACTAAATATATCGTCGACTCGGGAGCGCTGATTAATTGGTTGGCTTCCACATATGCCAAAGCAACAGCAAAGGTACCCGCACTAACAGAGCCATAATGGGCAGCGATACTGCTACTATCCGTCACCGATAAACCAATCGCATATCGTAATACTGGAAAAATGGCTAAAGGAATAATTATCCCCAGAGACATAATAAAAAACAGTTCAGCAATAAGTCCAGTATTGATATTGCCATGAAGTGCCATACCGCCCTTCAAGCCAATGGTGAGCATCAACAACAGGCTTAAAACATCATAAGCAGCTTTAGGAATCTCCAGGTCTGACCGGACCAAACCGGCAACCACACCAAGAATGAAAAACATAACGACTATATCGGGCATGCCATATCCATACTGTAAATGAAGTACGTTAAGTTTAACCCGCTAAACAATATAGAAAAACACAAAATTGTAGAGACTTTAATTTAACAATTGGATACAGGGCGATATTACGAATATTTAAATTGGCAGCTCCAACAAGTAGACGTAATCAGGTGGTTCGATTTTATCGAATATCCACTAAGGTTGGGTCGGTTTTACTATAGTGTGGATGGGCACAAAAATGCTCTTTCTTAATTGTATGAAAATAATACACAGGCTCTGGTTTATCATTGGATTGCAAACTGTACTAACTATTACGACAGCCTTTGTTAACTAGACTAGCGACTTGGTTATTGAGTCCTCAATCAAAGTAATTTTTCTGGCTTCTCACTTCAGTTCGAAAATCACGATGAATTAAGGCATTTATTTCGAATTTACTTATTTTTATAGAAATCTATTATGCACTAACAAATCGAGTAGAAATAACTTCCTAGATAACTATGCAAAAGGAATTTTTTTGCATCACTTTTTTCGAAAAATACAAAGGAGAAACCACTATGGCAGATTTAACTACTCACGAAGAATTGAAAGACAAAATTCTGATATTGGCTAACATTGACGAATCACCAGCCCCATTTGTAAGCTGTTATCTTAATCTTGAAGATGGAGAACAGAGTGCGATGCTGGCCATCGAGCTCAGAGCAAAGCATATTCGCCGGATACTAAAAGGAAGAGACTTAATAGATTTCGAGGAATCTGTCGGTGCTATCAAATCTTATGTTAAACGTGAGTTACTACCTGAGGCTAAAGGTTTGGCATATTTTGTCCGTTCCAGCTTTGATAAAGAGTTTTATATGCCACTGCAATTTGCCGTGCCCTTACCCAACACATTAAGAGTCTATCCCACACCGAACATATACAATCTTATTGAACTAAAAGACACTTATGAGCGATACCTAGTAATGATCGCAACGACTGAGTGGGTACGTATTATTGAAGTCAACTTGGGTGCTGCAACTGTTCAGACTTGGTCTGAACATCCTGGGCGTCGTGACCGCGTTGGTGAGGGGTGGAGTGAGACACAATATCAACTGTTTCGAAATCATCGCGAAAACCAGTTCCTTCAAGAAAAAATAGCGACACTGGAAAAGCTGATGCACAATGGCGATCATAGTCACCTTATTATAGCGGGCGATCCGCAGATCACTGCCCGTATACGTGAAGCATTGACACCCCATCTAAACTCTAAACTGATGGATATAATTCCTGCGAGCCACAGAGATGCAGAAACCGATATTGTTACAGCCACTTTAAGCATCTTTGTCGAGAAGGAAGAACATGATTCTCAATCAATTGCAGATCGGTTGATACAGGCGGTACGTACTCAGGGTCCGGCAGTCGTCGGTGCAAAAGACAGCCTGCATAACCTGCAACAGGGCAAAGTAGATACCCTAGTTATGTTGCATGATTATAATCCGGATCCTGGATGGATTTGCTCAACCTGCAATGAAATGGGTGAAGCGACACCTGAAACCGACATTTGCCCGCATTGCAATTCCAGCACCGTACGTCCCACTGACCTTCGTGAGGAACTGGTGCGTCAGGCAGGAAAAGTAGATTGCCCAGTTGAAGTGGTCGAGTCTTCTGATGTACTTATGGAGCTTGGAGGCGTCGGCTGCCTACTGCGTTTTAGGGCAGATTTATGACACTATTCAAATTAGCTTTTGCCAGATTAGAGCTAAAGTCAAGGTTAATTGAGTACGATACACAGCCTGAACCGTTCCACATAACTCGAAAACATTAAAGAAATGAGTATCCTGTCAGGCCCTTGAAACAGTTTGTTAATCACTAAAGTTATTTAGAATCAATATCCAAAGTCGACAGCCGGTGTTGTTTAGATCGATATAATGCGCGCTGACGAATGAGCTTTAAATCAACTATTGGAAACGGGTAATCAATACCAAGGGTAACGACAGCTTCATTTAATACAGCTTCATTCGCTAATCAGGGGCTATGAAGAAAATTTTTTGATATTCGCGCTAGCTTGGGGCAGTAGCGAAACAAATAATTCCCGTCAGAGTCAAATTTTTCATCCTGCAATACTGGATTGAATATTCGAAAGTTAAGGTGTCGCATCGGCACTACAACTAGCACGTCATTGGCAGCTGGTGCTATTGCTGGCTGAGTCGGCATCGAAAAGACAGTCCCAAAACCAATGTGCGTCTTCTCGCCAGTCAAACAATAAATTCTTGACCAAAAATGAAGCGACCATCATGCTCACGCGATTGTGCATGGTGCCTGTTTGCCAAAGCTCTCGCATACCAGCATCAATAATTGGAATGCCAGTTTTCTGTCGGTATCAGGTTAAGGCAGCCGTTTTTGTAATAGGGCGTAAATACCTTATTAATGCGACTTGTCTTTTTTCAAAATTGTCCATGGCTACCATAAAAACGATGCGTTAAAGTTTTCAGTCTATTTCTTTTGATTTGAGAAGAGTTTTTGATAGCCGCATCACGCTGTATTCGCCAAGGCTCGTAGCATCGATTCCAGCTAACAGAATGTATATTCGGTGTATCGGCGAGTGCATCAGTGAGTTGATTTCTTTGGGTCAAGATCTCTGGTTAGTCATAGCCAGCCGTTCCTTCTATAACTTCTTCAAAGTAAAGCCTGGAGAGACTGCGGGAAAACTAATTTATGACTTAGGTAATAATCAGTGGGATATCCCCAAGTTGCGGGAGTTGCTGGAAAATATCTCCCTGAACAGACCTCCTTTGACAACTTTGAGGTTGAACACGAATTTGCCACTATCGGCAAACGCACCATGCTGTTGAATGCCCGCCAAATTAAACAAAGGGAGGGCAAGAGGCAAATTATTTTGCTGGCTATCGAGGGCATCACTGAGAGCCAGCAAACAGTAGACAAAACACAAGAACTCCTGCAACAAAACCTTGAACTGACCCCGCGCATGTTCGATGTACGAGAGCAAAGAGCGCCCCCGCCTTGCGCGAGAACTTGATGATGAATTTGACCAGTGGATAACGGGCATTAGCTTGCATGCTCATGTTATTAAGCGCAAAAGTAGTCAGTGCGAAATAGGTTTCACTTAAAACATCGACATCATTGAAGAGATAGCGTTACAAATGCATCAGGGTGTCCGCGACATGATTAATTGGTTAAGACCTGTCGCGCTGGATGATCTCCATGACAGCGTAAATGTAACCATTTAGCGAATTATTCAGGAAAGCCTGACCAATGCGGCAAAGTATGCCGCTGCCGTCAATGTACCAATCCTATTGCATTATGATGTATCTAAAACAGAGGGCTACCTAGAAGAAGATGTTGACTTCCTGTTTTTGAACATAGAAGATAGAGTTAAGGCATGGACCTCTTTAAGTCAGTGAAAGGCTTTAGATTGGCCGATATGCGTGAGTGTATATTGGCAGCCGGAGGTGAGTTTATGTAAAAAAGCGCGCCAGAGAGGCACTTACCTATTGAAGTGCAGCTTCTGGTAGCTTCTTCAGGGAAGAAATAAAAATAATGAGCCAGGAAGATTTAATTACAGTTATGTTAGTGGATGACCATGATTTGGTACGAGTAGGCTATCGCATGTTACTGGAAAGCTATCCG
>JBLHNW010000238.1:0-6322 GCA_047622205.1 Paraglaciecola sp. | reverse complement strand
CACTTATCGGCTAACATTAAAACTCAATATCGTATTTCCCTAAGATCTCTTTAGCCTTGGCGACCGAACTCATATCTATAATATCGTCAGTATCGAGCATCACCTTAAATTCGTTTTCAAGTTCAGCTATCAAGATCATATGAGCAGTGGAATCCCATTCGACAATACCGTTATAGCTAAGCAAGTCTGTCACTTGTGTTGGCTCTATGCCGAGCGACTCAGCAAAGGCCTTTTGGAGTTGTTGGTTTGTACTCATAAATAATGTCCATTGTGTTAATAACGCAGCTAAAAAACTTAGCGTGAAAGCAGCGCCTTGAGTTGCACAGCGTGTTGTTGGTAATCATCTTTGTTAAGCGTTATCGCAACTAAGTCAGATTGATTTTCATCAGCTTTTTCAAACTGATAGCCTAATTTGGCATTGTAATTGAGTGCAGCCGCATTGTCTGCCTTAACAAGCGCTTTTAACTGCTGACAGCCCAACTGTTCAAAACAATAATCATTAAGTAGCAAAGTGGGAGCGAAGGCTAATATATTATTACGATATTTTTCATTAGCAATATATAAACCCGGTTCGACCGCGCGCGCAGTACAAAGAGATTCATCCTGGTAACAGGCTCGAATATTGGCTACACCTATCGGTAAGGATTTATAGTGAATAACAAAATGTTGCTGGCTTGGATCGCGCTGGATTTTTTTAAACCACGCTCGCTGTTGTTCGCGGCTAATTATGTTTTGGGACAACATATATTGGCTGACATTGGGATCATTACGCCACTGGCGGATCATTTCAATATCACCTTTAGTGACTTCACTTAGAACGACTTGATAACCTGACAATTCCATCCTTCAGCAACCTTTTTCCACAATGTTATGGTTTTTTACTAACTCGATTATTGCCTCTACCACTCTTTGCGCGCCTTCTACATTTTTGTGTTTTTTTGCTACAACAGACATCGTCTTAAGTGTTACTTCATCGTTCCATAGTTCACTTATTTGTCTACTCAGTAGATTAAAATCAAGTCCTTCCCGTGCATCAACCATAGCACACCAACCCTGTTTACTCGCCTGCTCGGTAGCATTGAGCTGATTGTCAGCAACCACCAGCAATAAGCTCGGAGTCTGACATGCAAGCAATTCAAATTGGGTGCCACCCGCTGCAGAAACCACTAATCTGGATTGGCTGAAAATATCTGCCATATTTTGGCAATCATGAATATGTTCAAGGTTCATATGACTTGCAGCGATAAACGCTTTCAGTTTACCTAATTCCTGATATGCGCCCCCTGTGATCACACATATGCGAGCCTTAAAATCCTGTTTATGTATAGTTTCAAGTAAGGGCAAAGTCAGTTTTGTTGGGTCGCTACCACCCATACAAATTGTCAAAAAATGGCGATTCCCCCAGTCAGTATGCCCGGCATCGATAAACTCCTGACGTAATATTCGATAGTGATTGCCAATACAATAAGTCGCTTTTGGAGCAGTCTGCTGGTAGCCCAGCAACGCGGCATTTTCGGCACCGTTAATAACCAAGTCGCAATGCAGACTGCCGGAATCATTATTGTCATCGAAGATAATTTTGGCACATGGCAAATGTAATAAGGTTCGTCTGTAAGTGCGATTAAATTGGTAGCCATCCAACACAAGTGCATCTATCTGATGCTTCGTGACGACACCGTCAAGCCATAATACTTCCTCTGAAACTTGAATATCTTGGGGCATGACAAGGAGTGTCCCCACCCAATCATAGCGATTTTCACATAAGATAAGGGTGCTTTCAGAAACCGCAAAAAAAGTGTGGATAGCCGATTTTTCAAGCATTTGAGCCAAGGCCAAACAGCGCATTAAATGACCTATTCCAAGTGCAGGGCTGGCATCCACGCGAAATAGAACGTTCACTTAGCTTAAGGTAACTACGTAGATTAATGCGTCGGTATAAGCCGAATTCATGCGAAATGCTCCCATCCAAGGGCAGTACCTAACTTCAAATCCTGTCTGGCAACTTTGCCAAGCACATTGTCCCAATGTTTGGGTGCCAGACCAAATGCCGGACGCACTATCTTTAGATTCGCTGAACTGAGTGCTTCACCGGCGGCAATATCACGACAAACATAAATGGAGCGACGATATTGTTTGGACTTCTCTTCTGCCTCGGTACCGCCGTATCGCACTTCCCCCATTGCTTGCCATGCGACTTTACTTTCACTCACGAGTAAAGCAAGCTCCTGAGGCTCAAGGGAGAATGCAGCATCTACGCCCCCGGCAGTGCGGTCCAATACAAAATGTTTTTCGATAACGGTAGCCCCTAACGCGACTGCCGCAATCGAAGCACCAATACCAGCAGTATGATCGGACAGGCCGACCTGACAGCCAAACGCTTCTCGCAAGTGCGGAATTGTATTGAGATTGGTATTGGAAGCAAGAGCCGGGTAGGTGCTGGTGCACTTGAGCAATATCAGTTCCTGGCACCCTGCCTGTTTAGCGGTGCTAACCGCCTCTTCAATTTCTGCCAGGCTTGCCATACCGGTAGACATAATTAAGGGTTTGCCTTTGCTTGCAGCTTTGCGAATAAGCGGCAAATCAGTTAATTCAAATGACGCTATTTTAAAACACGGCACGTCCAAGTCATCCAAAAAATCTACTGCTTCTTCGTCAAACGGTGAACTAAAGGCTGTCATGCCTAAGGAGCTGGCCTTTTCAAATAGAATTTTGTGCCACTGGTAGGGTGTGGCCGCTTTTTGGTATAAAGCATGCAACTTTTCACCCTGCCACAAACTGTCTTTTTCCTGGATAACAAAATCATCTTTTTGCACATCCAGAGTCATACTATCAGCGGTATAAGTTTGTAATTTAATCGCATCAACGCCCGCTTTAGCTGCGGCTTCAACCATAGCAATCGCCAGTTCAAGTTGCTGACTGTGATTACCGCTGAGTTCGGCGATAATAAAGGGTTCTTGGCCTGACCCTACTTCCTTATCTCCGATGACAATATTATTCATCAGACTTTGGATCCATTTGCTGAAATATAGAATCGATACTTTCTGCTAAATCTTCTGCTTTGTCACAATTACATTTTTTATTAAATGACATGCTTGTGGCTTCAAGCAAAGCGATTGGTGCGTGAATAGGACAATAGGTACATTGTTCAGTCCCGTAGTCAGGCATCAGTGTCTTTGGCTCTGCACCGGCACAAATCAGCAATGTCGGACAATCAACCGTAGCAGCAAACCACTGACTGGAACTCGCCTTTGTCACTAACAAATCAGAACTGCTCAATTTACTTAGCAGTACTTCAACAGAAAATGACTGTTCCAGATCGCTCCAGACGCAAAATCCAAGGGTTTCCAAGGCTACTTTTAATTCATTAGCAAAGGGATAAGGGTAACCGTCGTCAGATCGTGCGAGGCAAAGAGCAATCACTTTTTGAGATTGTCTTTTTGTATTTAGTTGTTGATCTTGGTCCACGGAAATACGCCAATTCATCTCAATTCCCTTGAAACTACAACAGTTGCGCAAGTAGTATTCTGGGTAACCATTGTCAGGCAAGTAGGTACTTTCCCACCATTGGGTGTGCCAACGGGCCATACTAAAGAAAGTGCTGTCCATATACTTATCAATGTTGTGCACAAATTCGGGCTGCAAACTTTGATCCTGGAATTGATTCAGTAATTGTTCAACCGAGACATTCAGCAAATTCCCGGATATTTTCTGACCCGCGTCTTTTAAGAATCGCGCCAAAAAACACGGCATAAAAGCGGTGTCCAAATTGACAATTTGATCATATGCCTCGCCAACAATATTTTCCGCTAAACCAAGAAATGCTTCCATAGCGGGTAACAATTCATTTGGCCATTGCTCAGCAGCCAGACTTGTCACCACGACATCAGGTTCGGCCAAGCGGATAATGTCAGCCCCTTGATCAAAAGTGAGAAAATGGATCTCTGCATCAGGAAACTTAAGCTTAAAAAAACGCAAGGCCGGCAAACCTATACACGCCACATCACCGATACTCAGCATGCGGATCAGCAGGATTTTTTCTTTTGTCACAACATTCATGTCATCATTTGAATTGCTATTTGGCATTCTGTATTCCTCCAACATAGGCTTGATACATCAATTCCGCTCGCTCCCAATCTTCGGGTGTGTCTATGTCTTGCACTAAATGGCGGGGTAAGGCGATGGGCAAACTATGTTGGCTAAAGATGCCTTTTTTGGATAGGTAATCATCTGTTTTTCCCCAATAAAATTGTCCCGCATCATGAAAAGCTTCTTCCAGATCCTGAGAACGTTTACCAATTTGATCAGCAAACATCGGAGATATCCCGCTTTCATTGATGCTAATAGCCCGCTGGATCGGAAAAGGGAAACTGGTTACCGAAAAAGCGAAGGACTTATCAGCGTGAGCCTTCAAGAGTGACAGACCTTTTTTTAGATATTCTATCTGCAAAAATGGCGCAGTCGCATAAATACAACAGCAAAACTCTGGTTTAAAAAAATGCTCTATACAATAAGAAATGGCGTGGTTAGTGACGGGGCGTGTGCCTACAACATCATTGGATAACTCTGCAGGGCGCATAAACGGTACGTCGGCCCCATAATTTCGGGCAATCTCAGCCACTTCGACACTATCGGTAGAGACGATCACTTTGTCAAATAAACCAGAGTTTCTAGCCGCTTCGATTGAATAAACAATAAGCGGTTTACCGGCAAATTCCTTAGTGTTTTTACCTGGAATACGTTTGCTGCCACCACGGGCAGGAATAATAGCCAAATTCACGAAAGAGTATCCTTCAATCGAGCACTTCTTGCAGTGCGTTTATAACCTTGTCTTGTTCATCGGCCGTCATGCCAGGATATAAAGGAATAGTTAGGGCATTTTTGTAAAACGCTTCTGCATGTGGAAAATCTCCTACCTTAAATCCCAATTTTTGATAATAGGGTTGTATATGAATGGGAATATAATGCACATTAACGCCTATTCCTTTGTTATGTAGAGCCTGATAAATAGCTTTGCGATCATGATCTACTAGCTCAACCATGTACAAATGCCAGGCGCTATCAGAATCATTTACAAGGGGTGGCAATTTTAATGGTAAAGCGGCAAGTTCTGTTTGGTAGCGCAGGGCAAAGTCGGTTCGTCGCTGAATAAAGCCATCCAGCTTCTTAAGTTGGGATATTCCAAGCGCAGCATGTAAATCACTGAGACGATAGTTGTAACCCAACTCCACTTGCTGATAATACCAGGGGCCATGACTTGGTTCAGACATAAACTCCTGATCACGGGTCACGCCATGTTTGGCAAACAATTGTAATTTATGATGCAAGTGCTGATCGTTGGTCAATACCGCCCCCCCCTCAGCCGTGGTCATCGATTTAACCGGATGAAAACTTAATACCGCCATATCAGAATACTGACAGCTTCCGATTCTAGCCGACTGATAACTGCCACCAAAGGCATGGGCAGCATCTTCAATGAGAATAACGCCATACTTTGTTGTGAGGGCCCTAATGGCCTGCATATCGCAACTCAAGCCGGCAAAATGCACGACAATAAGCGCTTTGGGCAATTTTCCCTGTTGTTCTGCTTGCGCAAGTTTATCTTTAAGGGCACTGACACTGATATTTCGAGTATTTGCATCAATATCCACAAAGTCAATATTGGCACCACAATACAAAGCACAATTAGCTGAAGCGACAAATGAGTTAGGCACTGTCCATACACAATCTCCCCCACCGATGCCTGCAGCAAGACAAGCAATGTGCAAACCGGAGGTTCCACTATTCACCGAGACGGCGTATTGGCTACCGGCATACTCGCTAAGATGACGTTCAAAATCAGGTACCAGTTGGCCTTGAGTAAGAAACTTATTAAGTAATACATCGACAACGGAGGCTATATCGTCGTCATCGACTAGATGTTTGCCGTATGGGATCATGACTTACCTAAGTTTATAATGTGGTTTTATCAAGCTCACGTAACTCATCTATCGATAGAAAGTGAGGATTTGTGCCTGAGTGATATTCAAATTTATCCGCAACGGACTTGCCAACTTCCCCCAACTTATTCTTTTTATAATCCATGTTTTTGTCAAAGAAGATAATTGCTGGCGTGATTACGTAGTGATCATCAAACTCTAAAGAATGGTGAGCCATCTCTTGTGGAACCATAACTTCATGGAGTTTCTCGCCTGGTCTAATCCCAACAATCTCATAGTCTCGTTTACCACTTATTGATTCAACCAGATCAAGAATACGAATTGAGGGGATTTTTGGTACGAAAATTTCGCCTCCCTGCATGCGTTGAAAATTTTGTACCACAAAC
>JBLHNW010000237.1:0-6328 GCA_047622205.1 Paraglaciecola sp. | reverse complement strand
GTTATTCCAACGTTCAGCTCATTCTGGCAGTCGGCACCATTTTCACATTAACATTAAATAAGTTTTCTCATAAATCATCGTAAAAATCGATGTTTTTGGTAATTTAATCAGTATTTTAATTCGATCTGTAAACCTCTAAAATTATAGTAGATTTAATAAAGAGGTTAATAAAATGAAATTAAGAAGTTTAGTGGTGCTTTCACTTAGTGTACTTGGTTTTTCAAGTCCGCTTTTTGCAACGGCTTCCTTCAAGTTTGCAAC
Source organism: Paraglaciecola sp. (assembly GCA_047622205.1). Taxonomy (GTDB): domain Bacteria; phylum Pseudomonadota; class Gammaproteobacteria; order Enterobacterales; family Alteromonadaceae; genus Paraglaciecola. Next base: position 6,067 of record JBLHNW010000237.1, on the reverse strand, counting down.
TTCAGCACCCACAGATAAGAAACTCCATGTCGTATTTATTAACGACGTTAGTAATTTGGATGGCATGTCACAAGTCATCGACCAAGAGTCGGGTGGCCAATTAAGTAAACTGATACAGCTCAATAAGTTCACACCAGAAAAAGGTAACACGCTGCACTTGCAGATGATTAGCACAGTAGAATCTCTATTGTTAATTGGCTCTCAAGACAAAGATGGATTAAGTGCGCCAGAACTACAAGATTTGGGGGGCAAAATAGCCAGCTCGTTAAATTCAACTAAAGAAAGTCTCGATTTGGCTGTGCATGTGGAAAACTTGAAAACGGCTGAAACACTGCCAAGTGCTCACATAGCCTATGGCTATCACTTGCGACATTATAGTTTCGACCGCTACAAAACAAAAAAGAGTGAAGGTGAGTCTGACGTTACCATAGTGACTAATAAAGCCGACAAGGCCTCAGAATTGTATAACTCTGACTTGGCATACATAGCTCAAGGTGTACATTTAACTCGCGATTTGGCAACCGAACCCGGCAAAAACATGTATCCCCAAGCCTTTGTTGATGTAGTCAAAGCAAAATTCAAAGGGATCAAAAATGTGGATATTGACGTGCTTGATATGCGCGACATCAAAAAGTTAAAAATGGGAGCTTTAGAAGGCGTGGGGCAGGGCTCTATAAATGATCCTCGTTTATTAGTCATCAATTATCGCGGTTCACAAAAAACTATTGCTCCTATAGCGCTAGTTGGCAAAGGAATTACATTTGACACAGGTGGCATTAGTTTAAAGAAGAATACCGGGATGTGGGCTATGAAGTCAGATTTGGCGGGTGCTGCGGCCGTTGCAGGAACTCTCTATGCTAGCGCTCAACGTGGTGAAAATATCAATTTAATTGGTTTTATGCCGCTGGCAGAAAATATGCCAAGCCAAGATGCAATACGTCCTGGAGATGTTTTGGAAACGATGAAGGGAGTGAGTATTGAAATCATGAGTACAGACGCAGAAGGGCGTTTGATTCTGGCTGATGCAGTTTATTATGCTCAGCAAAAATATAAGCCCCAAATGCTATTGAATATAGCAACGCTGACAGGGTCTGCTGCCAGAGCATTGAGTGATGAGTATGCGGCTGTCATTACCAGAGATTTTGAATTATCTCAAAAAATGATGGACGTGGGTGAGCGCTCAGGTGAGAACGTATGGCCACTTCCTTTGCATCCAAATCACTTTAAACAAATAGAATCCCCCATTGCTGATATTAAAAATTCGGGTGCTGGTAATCCTGGTGCGAGCATCGGAGCAGCGGTTGTTGCTACTTTTATTGACGAAGACTTGCCGTGGGTTCATTTAGATATTGCTGGCGTAGATTGGTTGGAAGCTGATATCGACGTTGCACCAAAAGGCAGCCAAGGTTGGGGTGTACGGTTTATGGACCAGTTGGTGCGAGACAATTCAAAATAAAAGAGTTTTCGCGTAAGGGCTAGAAATTCACGATCTCGCTTGCAAACCATGTTTAGGCATTCAAATTTATCGTTCTCAATGAAGTGCCTCTAATGCGTAATTGTAGTGACAGTTAAGTTTCAATGTTGATTGTTTGCTTCGTTATGTGAATTCACCGACGCTCAATTGCCCTTTATAGACAGTCATTGGGTCAAAAACAGAACTATAGGTAAATATCAAATATGAACAAGTGGGACTTCAAGATTGTTGTTTTTTGTAAGGTCGAACTAATAAGGCTTAGGGTTTTATGAGTTCGATGCATTTAACCAAATATTTCTATTGGAAATAACTATGAAACATGAAGAATTACCTGAAAACCATTCAGATCCATTATTGAACGCATTACATCTCGCAATTCGATTTGCAATAAGAGTTCTTGCCTTTTTGATGGTATTAGTCATCTTTTGGAGTATTGCAGACGTAATTTATGTTTTATATCAGAAACTTTCTGCCCCCCCATATTTCCTGTTGGATGTTGAAGATATTCTGCAGACTTTCGGTGCGTTTATGCTCGTATTGATTGCTGTTGAGATATTCATAAATATTCGCTTGTATCTTGGATCGAATATTATCCCGGTAGAATTAGTTGTTGCTACAGCCCTAATGGCCGTTGCTCGTAAGGTCATAGTCTTAGATCTTAAACTAGTTTCCGCAGAACAAATTGTAGGTCTTGCTCTAGTAACAATTGCTTTGGGAGTGACATATTGGTTAATCAAAAGTAAAACGCTTACGCCTTAATGGAGGCGCCTGATACCCAGTTAGAATTAAGCGAAAAACGAATACAAAATAATTTTTCATTAAAGATTCCTTAGAAGGTAATACATGTTTGATTTAACGCACTTACAGAAATTAGAAGCTGAAGCCATTCATATACTAAGAGAGGTTGCAGCTAGTTTTGACCAGCCGTGTATGTTCTATTCAATTGGCAAAGATTCTACTGTGATGCTTCATTTAGCCCGCAAGGCTTTTGCCCCTGGCAAAGTACCTTTTACCTTGTTGCATATTGACACTACCTGGGAGTTTCATGAAATGGGAATTTTTAGAGACAATTTAAAGAAAAAGTTAGACTTTGAGCTCATTGTACATATTAACCAAGAAGCGTTAGATGCTGGCATACATCCAATCGAATCTGGATCAGTTAAGTATAACGATCACATGAAAACTATCGCACTCAAACAAGCTGTAGATTCTCACAAGTTTGACGCTGCATTAGGGGGAGCAAGACGCGATGAAGAGAAATCCAGAGCAAAAGAACGTGTGTTTTCGGTGCGTAATGAACACCACCAATGGGATCCTAAAAACCAGCGTCCCGAGCTTTGGTCAATATACAATACGCAAATAAATAAAGGTGAAACGGTGAGAGCATTCCCTTTGTCTAATTGGACTGAGTTAGATATCTGGCTTTACATTCTCAAGGAACAAATTGATATAGTGCCTCTGTATTTTGCTGCTCCTCGCATGAGTTGGATTGATGAAGAAAGCGGGCAAATACTTGCACTTGATGACGAAAGAATGCTGCCATACTTGTCTGAAAAAGAAAAAGCTAGCCTGAAAGAACGAAAGATCCGTTTTAGAACACTAGGCTGCTACCCGCAAACGGGTGGAATAGTCAGTGATGCCGAAACCTTGGAAGGTATTGTTACTGAAATGATTGCCAGCAAAAATAGTGAGAGAGAAGGAAGGTTGCTGGACAAAGATCAAACGGGTTCCATGGAGAAGAAAAAACGAGAAGGTTACTTTTAGTATTTCTGCGCTAGTGGCCCAGACCCGCTGAAATACGCAGTTTGAGGTAACACGGGTATATTGCTAAGGCAGTGTTGTTCCTGCAATCATATCTGTATGTAAGGATCGTAAGCAACTGTGGCAGGCACATGGTCTTCAGCTATCGCTAACTGAAAACCCATACCTAACACATATTGATAGCAGTCTACGTTTTTTGCATCCGTGCAGCGCTATGCTACATGATGGAGATTACTGCATTGGATTGGGTGGCTTATGCGCCCTCCTTTTCCTCAGTTTTATTATCAGTTTTCAAAACGCCGCGGTTAATTTGATCCCGTTCGATCGATTCGAATAATGCTTTGAAGTTTCCTTCGCCAAAGCCTTCATCGCCTTTACGCTGAATAAACTCGAAAAACACTGGACCTAACTGGGTTTCAGAAAATATTTGAAGTAACAGTCTAGGACCACCTTCTGTGGTTCCATCCATTAAAATTCCGCGAGTTTGCAGTTCTTCAACAGGTTCGCCATGGTTAGGTAAACGACCTTCAAGTAACTCATAATACGTTGCTGGTGGCGCTGTCATAAATGGCATTCCCATGTCTTTTAAGCGATCCCAACAAGTAACCAAATCGTCGCAACTGAATGCAATATGTTGAATACCTTCCCCGTTAAATGCCCGTAAGAATTCTTCAATTTGACCTTTACCACCTTCACCTTCTTCATTCAAAGGAATACGAATTTTGCCATCAGGTGCGCTTAGTGCTTTAGATGTCAAACCTGTGTATTCACCTTTAATATCAAAGAAACGGACTTCTTGAAAATTGAACAATGTTTCGTAAAAGTCAGCCCAATATTCCATGCGACCGCCATAAACGTTATGAGTTAAGTGATCAATTACGTTAAAGCCGGCGCCTACTGGGTTGCGGTCAACACCATCAATGTAGTCAAAGTCGATATCATAAATAGAAAGCTCATCGCCATAACGGTCAATCAGATAGATAATAGCATTACCAATTCCACGAATAGCTGGTAAACGAAGTTCCATAGGACCCGTTTCAACAACAACTGGCTCCGCACCTTGTGCTAATAAATGGTTATAGGACTGAACGGCGTTTTTCACTCTAAAACCCATACCACATGCGGATGGACCATGTTCGCGAGCAAAATACCATGCCGCTGATTTTGGCTCATAGTTAGCAATCAAGTTGATGCCACCTTGACGCCATAACTGCGCATCCTTGGTACGATGATTTGCAATTTGAGTAAATCCCATCACAGTAAAAACTTTCTCTAATTGCCCTTTTTCAGGAGAAGAAAATTCAATGAATTCAAATCCGTCCAAGCCAGCTGGATTTTCAAATAAGTCTGCCATTATTTACTCTCTTTAGTCATGTCTAAAACCTAAAATAGGCGTGTCCTTTTTAGGACTTCTAATTCATGTCATCTGGCGGTTTTAGCGAATTAATTTTTGAAGCGTCCATTCAGCTAAATTCGGATGCCAGCAACTTGAAGCATTTTAATAAAAAAAGCCCGAAAAGGGCATTCTGAAAATAAGTCGAGATTGTTGTTAAAACATGCAAGTGTAATCATTTTGATACGCAAGTGTTGCTCTAGGCCTTGCTTTAGGTTTTTTTAAACAACTTAACGAGTTACTTGCCAAGTGATAATCAAGTGGACCCTGTCAAACCGCACCAAGCAAGAGGCATGATTTAGGCGCAATGGCTGAAGCGTGTATTTAATAGCAGTGTATTAAAAAGACATTCGAAATAATATACCGCCTCAGAGTCTCAAACTTAGCTGGTTTTGAGCAACTTCGGGCGGAATTTTTACCATCAAGAGCAAAGAAGTAAAGAAGTAACGAAGAGGAGTAAACAAGACACGCAAGCTAATATTTTAACCTGACACCAGACAAAATTGGTACATGACTAGATTTGACAGATGTCCATGTGCTAACACCAGACATACGCCATTCTAAATAAATTGAAGTTTATGAACAGTATATGCCACCAAAGGGGTTATTCGTATTTAAAGTAGACCAGACCCCAATTAGTTCTTTCTACCGCTGCTGTGTGCGCCACCACAACAAGCTTTCGACCGAGGGGCATAGCTATAAAAAATTGGCTTACGCTTTGTCTTTTTCAACACATTGATAAGCTCAAAAAGAGTGGGGCGGGGCCGTGTCATTAAGACCTATTTTGAACTAAGACTAACAACACCTGTCCGTTTCAGTCAGTTAAGCCCCCCATTTCCCTTTTTTCGTCTGTCACAAGCTATTCGAATAGCCAGTTTTGCTTCAATAATCTCTATTGTTGTATCTATGCAAGTGACTAAAGCGAGGCAAACAATACGTCGTAGTGCTTATTAGACATTTTTGCTATCGACTTAGCCGTTGAATCTGCATTGTTAATCAACGCAAAACTTACCGGGTCTAGACCGTTGCAAACTAAGCCTTTGGCGATTGCTTTAGCAGGTAATCGACTGCTCTTAATTGCTCTGTTTAATTTTAGTTTACTGTTACTTTTAATTGCGCTACAAATTTTGACCAGGTCATGCTCGGTTTGAGAATCAAGGTGCTGTGCTTGAACTGTTCCTGCTAAAAAAAGACCCGAGCTTATGATTGTTGCTAATATTAATTTTTTCATGTTGGTATCCCCTTAGGACAGTGTGTTAACCGTGTGCATAATTTTGCTTTCACAATTAGAGTAGGGGCAAAGCTGAAAGGGAGTATGACAAAAGCGTTGAATAACGGGCAAATGCGGTGGAGCGACAAGAGTATATATTTTCACGATGAACTATCTTTATTTACCTACCTTTGGTCGCAATATGAATACTTTTTGTTACATTTAGGAA
>JBLHNW010000236.1:0-6329 GCA_047622205.1 Paraglaciecola sp. | reverse complement strand
ATGGCCGGGTTGCCATGTATGGTGGCAGTTATCTTGGATTTACCCAATGGGCGGCGACGAAATACATGCATCCGGCATTAAAAACCATTGTGCCTTCCGTTGCTAATAATCCGATGCAAGGATTGCCAATGGAAAACAACATATTTATAACCGTCAATATTCAATGGCCTTTTTATGTTACCAATAACAAAACCATGGATCATATTGTTAATAACGACTGGAACCGCTGGCAAGACGCCAGAGATGATTGGTACAAAAGTGGCCAATCCTACCGTGATTTTGACAAAGTTGAAGGTACGCCAAACCCGTGGTTTCAGAAATGGCTTACTCATCCAAGCCATGATGATTATTGGCAGCAGATGGGCCCGTATAAAAACGAATATGCCAAGATAAACATACCGGTATTGTCTATTAATGGTTATTACGACGATGGGCATATATCGTCGCTAGATTACTTAAAAAAACACATGAAATATAACAAAAATGCCGAGCACTATTGGGTGATTGGGCCATACAATCATTTTTTCAGCCAGTCTGATTGGATTAACGGTTATCAAAAAGATCCCATTGCCGCATTGGACAGAAGCGAGTTAGCTTTCGAATGGTTTGACTATATTTTAAAAGGTGCAAAAAAGCCGGACTTAGTTAAAGACAAAGTTAATTATCAGTTGATGGGTGATAATAGTTGGCAACATGCTCCGTCGATGGAGGCCCTTAACCGCAAGTACAAGCGCTTTTATCTAGGTACTGTGACTGACGGAGAATATTATCAGCTAAGCGAACAGCCCGAAGCAAATCAAAAGGCTCTGTCTCAAATAGTTGATCTGGCGGACCGCAGCACCAGCAACAATACAGAATATTACCCTTGGCCCATCATTAAGGACAAGCTTAAAGACACTACCGGCTTTGCATTTTCAAGCGCTCCTTTTGAGGAAGACACATCGGTGCACGGTTCTTTTTCTGGCGAATTGAAAATCAAAATCAACAAACGTGATGTTGATATTGGCCTGACGTTTTACGAGTTAATGGCTGATGGTAAACTGTTCGAATTGTCTTTTTACATCGCCCGCGCCAGTTATGCTCAGGATCCCAGTCGCAGACACTTACTAACGCCAGGAAAAATAGAAACCATTCCATTTTCGAACACCAGAATGACAGGTAAGCTGTTTAAAAAGGGCAGTCGTTTGGTGGTTATAGCGAATGTGAATAAAAACAGTAATGCCCAAGTGAATATGGGCTCAGGTAAAGAAGTGAGTGACGAGACTGTAGCTGATGGGAAAGAGCCATTAAAAATTGAATGGTTTAACGACAGTTTTATTAATGTCCCCATGAAAGTCCATGAATAAATCTTAGTTGATACGGCCGTCAATTTGGAGGAAGAAACAAAATGGGAGCGCCAGTGAAGCACTGACGCTGCTCTTCAAACATTATCTCCTACTCTAAGCTCTATTAAACGCTTTGAATATAGGATGAATGCAAGCGTTTTGGTCATAGGCCAGTTTGCTTACGAAGAACATAATGCTTAGTCGATTTCTACAGAACGATATAAATCGTTCTTAGTCTGTCGATTAATTAAAAGGCTAAGTATCAGGCCAACGATTGAAATAGCAATCATGACACCAAAATAAAGGCGGAAGCCAAGTATTGGCTCATAATTATCTAGGATACGCCTTGTTAACGGTGCAAAAAAGATATCTGGGGTGTAGCCTAAAACTTATACAAAACCTACTACAATCCCCGTTTGTTGTGCTGGAATTTTTTGCTCTTCTATTAATGCAAAATAAACAGCTCTGAGTGCAAATATTGTCAGATACCCAATCATCAAGTTAAATATTGCGAAGCTAACTTCAGCCCCAGCCTGCAAATTGAAACTAGTTGCTATAAAAGCAAAAGCCAATAGAGCAAAACTATGTGATTTAATTTTAGAGGCTGAAAATCGATCTGCTAAAAAACCAGCAGCGATAGCGCCAATAGGTCTCAGATAGGAGCCATAAGAAACCATTTGCGCAGTATCAAGTTGAGACATGTTTAATACTTGAGTCGCAAACAAGCCAAAATTGTCCGATGTTTTATAGGCGCAAATGATAATGCCCGCATTCAGCCAAACTGATTGTCGCTTGAGGACATTCATCTCGAATGTAATAAATTCATGTTCGGTCTGTTTGCTTATCGGTGCATTATTATTGGGAAGAACCACGATAATCAGGCCCGCAGCAATAAAGGTGATTAAACAGTAACTATAAATAATGCTTGAAAGAGTTTGTTCAAGATCCAGTCGGCGATTGGCTTGAAACCAATGCTGAAGTACTGAATTATTTTGGTGATCATGACAGGCTGAAATTTAACCCTGGAAGCCAAATAGAATACAACAACAGCGGATATACGCTGTTGGCAGAAATCGTCGCTCGGGTGAGTGGCGAGCGCTTTGCTGATTATATATTCATTCCGCTGGGGATGAATAATAGTTATATTGCCGATGAAGCGTCAGTGGCAAGAGACAATGATGCCCTTAACTATGCTGAACGCAGTACCATTCACAATCACGACATACGCAATTATGGGGCGGTGGGACAGGTTAGCTCGCTCGACGATATGGGTTTATTTATTAATGCTTTACTCAAAGGGAAGATTATTGATCAACAGACGTTTGCGTTGATGATCCAAAACCATTCCCCGGGCATTAACCCTGACCAAGGGTATGGTTATGGTTGATTTTTAGTGCCTGCCGTACCCGGGATTTTTGCCCATGGCGGTTCCTTCGGTGGTTTTGAGGCGAATATTGAGTTAAAAACCAATCTTGATATTCAACTACTGTTTTTATCTAATGGTGGCGATATACAGCCGTTTTTCTATGAATTGGGTAATTTGATTATCGATTTTTACCAGCAATAATGAATTGTCTGCGGGGTTAGAGTGAAGCGGCAATAGTTTGGAGGACATCTCACTTCTAATAGCACTGAGACAATTGCTGTTAACTTTATAGACGTTCGCCGAACACCACTCAGCATTTAGCAAATGTCCATGGAACTAGGTGTTCAAGGCTAAAGTACATATATACCCATGTAAGCAACACTTTAAAAGTTAATATCAAAACTAAAATCAGAAAAGATGGCGCTATAGAGTTTTCTATAGCGCCATTTTTTAAACCTACATGATAGTTGCTAATAGTTACTTCTTAGTTGCCATAGTTGGCTCTGTGGCTAAAGCACTATAAAAGTTCATTACTTGCTTACCATCGGCATTTTTCTCTATTGTGAAGTAACTCAAGCTACCATCATAATAAAAACTGTTGTCAGACATTGCTTTTATCACCCACTTTCGACCATCACCACGCTGTGCATAAACAACATTATCTTCAAACGACAATGTTCGCTTTTCATCGGCAGATATATAGTAATCACCCATCATCAGCGTGATTTTTTCATCACTTAAAGTGATTGCTGCAAACTCAGGCCAACTAATATCTAACGCGGTTGCAGCTAACAATCTTGCAATGTCGCCGGGATTACCTGAATCATAATTATTGAGTACTGCGACATAAAGATCTTCTTCAGGCAAATAAAAGGCATTGGTCACAAAACCATGAATACCGCCACCGTGCCCTATCGCTTTATATTTATTGATTGTATACAAACCTAAACCAAAGCCATATTGCGACATTGTGCCGTCATTGAGTTTTACCGGAGACGTCATTAGTTGATAACTTTCTTTAGTGATGAGCTTGCCATTGCGCAAAGCGCTAAACCAAATGTTTAAGTCATCAACTGTCGACAATAATGAGCCTGCTGCGTGGGGCCAAATCATGTCGATATATCCCGAATTAACATATCCTTCTGGTGATTCTGAATAACCACTAGCGCGATTAGGAATGATTTGTAGCCCGCCATAGCGACTGTTTTTCATGCCTAGCTTTGCAAAAATGTCTTGTTCGATAAATTCAGGATACGACTTACCACTGGCGACTTCGATAATTTTCCCTAATAACACATAAGCAGTATTGGAATATCGATTCGCCTCCCCTGTTTTTAGGGCCATGGGATGTTCTGCAAAACGCACAATCATTTCATCGATTGTGCTTGGCGTTTTCAGCTCTTTATTCCAAATGTTTTCATCTTCTGTATAGTTTGCAATACCCGAGGTATGGGATAACAGGTGTTTAATCGTCACCTTGTTACCTTCTGTCGGAAAGTCAGGAATGTATTTATGAAGATCATCAGATAAGGATAGTTTGCCTTGTTCAAGCAATATCATGATTGCCGCGCCAGTAAACTGTTTGGTAATTGATCCAAGGCGAAAGACACTATCCGATTTAAGAGGCACTTGCAGCTCAATATTTGCCATACCTCGAGCATTTTTGTACAGCGTTTTACCTTTTTGAGTGACGATAACCGCTACACCGGGGCCGGCGGTATCAATATATCTTTCTAAAACGTCATCATAATCTTTTTTGGCTGCCGTATTGGCAAACGTTAGTTGAGAAACTAACAGTAAAATACCTAAGGTGAATTTTTTCATAGTTACCCTAATTTATTATTTTTTTCACCTTATCCTTTTTAAGCACTTTAACCACGCATTAAATTATTGAAAATGTAACTAAAGGTTAAATAAGAGTCTAGGTTAGCAAGAGCCTGGGCCAACCCTTGATCTGTTCGTCGGCCCCAGATATTGATGGTCTAGCTAATCAGTTAATTTTACCGCCGTACCAGAGACTTTTATGCCGCCAACTTTTGGAATCGAAAGGTTTAAGTGACTTGGCTTGCCCATTATTTCCCCTTGCAGAATATTTATATCCTTCGGTGCATTGATAATTTTTGCTTCTCGTAAGTAACCACCTAAAGCAACTGCCGCCGCGCCCGTAGCAGAATCCTCGACTACACCGCCAACAGAGTTAAAAACGAGTTAACAAGACACCCATCCCAAGTCTCTCGAAATTAAAATAGGTGTCTCTATAAATCCATCTTTATAAATCCAGAAAGGAAATATTCCCCGCCTTTTAATAGATTGGAATATATTTCGATATTCAATAGGCAGTGGCAGTGGCAGTGGCAGTGGCAGTGGCAGAATAATCGTATATTGATTAATATTAACTTTGATAGTGCGATCATATTAATACTTCATGGATATAATTATATGCCCATATCACTCAAAACTGTTTTAACGTATTTTCTGCTTTTTTCTTGTTTTTCATCCAATTTAATGGCCGTAGAAACCGAGGCTCAACGTGTTGAGCGAGAGAAACGTGCTGCAATTGAAAGTCAAAAAAATGATAGAACGGTTCACGGAAAGCTTAAAAGTAGTTTGCCCTCAGCGGTCGATAAACTTAAATTATCCCACGCTGTTTTATACCAATTGAAAGTAGCATAGGCTTTAAAAACACTACTTAAAAAGAACGAATCTGTCCAAATCACCCCTCACTTTTTTGTTCAGATACCACTATCGGTTTTACTACAGATCTGTTTTGGTCATCGTAGAAAGCTGAAGGTTTGCCCATGCCGCGGATTTTCCAGCCAAGTAATTTTGATATTATTCTAAGCGTAATACTCAATGGAAATTTTGCATGGTGAGGCTGATTGCTTGGCAGTTTGCTTGCGTACTGTGTTTGGCAATAAGCCAGAACTGGACCAAGTGCTTCGGCTGTGTCTGAGTCTTCTTGAATAAAGCTATTTATGATACCGATGAAAGGCATCTTGGCATTTAGTGTGTTGCCGAGTGGCGTGTTGCAGCAACTAGTATACCAGCGGGTAAGCCCTTTGGGAGTTAGCCGCAAACAAGCGATTTTGTCTGCACCTTTAGTGATTTTCACTTGAGATTGAGAAGTTTGATACAGCCTTGTTCCGCCAAATTCATCTAGAGTAGAGTCTTGTTTATCGAGGTGGTGCGCAAATGCCTGGCAATCGCAGCAACAACATACTACGTGGTTGCCACTGTTTGGCGTAACATTAGTCGCAACGCCTTTGACTTGGCCGCACTCACAACTTAGTTGAATATCTGACATTGCTTAATCCTATTTTAATTCTTAATGCAAAAGGCGCTAAGTCAATAGGTGGGTGCAGTATATGTCCCTGCTCTCAAACCAGTTGTGACCAGCAGTTCAAAAGCATAGTCTTTAGTAAGAGAAAAGTCACTCAAGCTTGTTTTTAGATCCCGCGCCTGCAACATTCAAATGTTCTGTCCAATTTGATTAGGGATTAAAAGTCGTAGGGTTAACAGCAGTATACAAAGTTATATAAAATACCTACCATAGTCGCCATCTGTTGAATTTTATTGTTGTGCTTTATGAGTCAAAAACGACGCTGGGGAACGCGTGTAGTGCATGCGGGTTTACGCAA
>JBLHNW010000235.1:0-6330 GCA_047622205.1 Paraglaciecola sp. | reverse complement strand
AAAGTCCGGCAGTACAGCATATGGTGCGTCAAATTGAGCTCGTTGCCCCCACTGACGCAAACGTACTGATCACCGGAGAGTCGGGCACAGGTAAAGAATTGATAGCCAGAGCAATACACGAAGTGAGTACACGAAAAGCCCGCCCACTGATCCGGGTAAACTGTGCGGCGATCCCCACTGAACTATTTGAGAGTGAGTTTTTCGGTCATGTGAAAGGCGCGTTCTCCGGCGCTATATCAGACCGTGCCGGGCGTTTTGAGTTAGCCGACGGTGCCACTATATTTTTAGATGAGGTAGGTGAAATCCCCGTGCAACTGCAAAGTAAGCTGTTGCGGGTATTGCAGGAGCAGCAATTTGAGCGTGTAGGTGACTCAAAGACCTGCTATGTAGATGTGCGCGTTATCGCCGCAACCAATCAAAACCTCAAATCACTGGTGGAAAAAGGCAAGTTTCGTGAAGATTTATATTTTCGACTCAATGTATTTCCAGTTGAATCCCCCCCTCTTAGAAACCGCCTGGAAGATTTACCCACACTAACCAAACACTTTATCGAAAAAATTTGCAGCCGCTCAAATAAAGAGCGACCGAAGGTATCACTCGCGCAACTGGAACATTTGAAGGCCTATCATTGGCCGGGTAATATCCGCGAATTGGAAAACATCATTGAACGCCAGGTTATTTTGTCCAGTGACAATAAATTGTATTTCGACTTTTTGTCTTCGGCTATTACTGCTCCCACCTTAGTCAGTCAGGTCCAACCGGCTCATATTGTAAACGAGGCTCAAAAAATAAGATTAGGTGTTTCAAGTATTGAATTGGCTTTAAAACAAGCCAGCGGTAAAATTTATGGCGAGAGCGGTGCTGCAGCTATTCTGGGCTTAAAACCTACTACCCTGGCTTCCAGAATAAAAAAATACAATATCAACAAGCACGCATTTCAAGCATAAAACAGCAAATCACAGCTTAAAAAAGGAAAAAGGGGTCGGAGTGAATAAAATAGAAATGAAATTCACTCCGACCCCTTTTGGGTGGGCCAAACAACGCCCCTTCGTTGTTTAAACAGTGAATTATCGTTTCCAACGAAAATTCGTGGTAGGCCATACTCTCTAAGATTAAATATAATCGTTTATATTCAACAACATACACAAAATAAACTTCTGGCACAGTTATCGCAATTAGGTTGTTGCTAAGAAGTTTTGGCTAAGAGGTTTTGCATTAGTGAGCAAGCTTGGCCCAAAGCAGTAAATTAGCGTGTTAAAAAAGAGTACCAGCGAATAATTGTAAAAGATGAACGATTATCAATTTGCACTGTTAGTGATCATTTAGTCATCATATTTTGCACTATTACTGTCCAGTATGATTAGTTTGAGGAATGCCTTATGAAAAAGATAGATGTAACCGAAGCCATTTTTACCCTTAAAAAAGAAAAAGAATTAACCTGGGAAGAAATTGCAAAAGCCGTTGGCATGTCAACTATTTGGACAACGTCTGCCTGTTTAGGCATGAATAGTTGCCCAGCCGAGATAGCCGAAAAACTAGTAGAATTTTTAGGTTTACCCACAGAGGCGACTTCGGTACTGATGGAATATCCGCTAAAAGAGTGGGATAAAGCGGTTCCACAGGACCCACTTATTTATCGTTTGTACGAAGTTGTTGGCGTATATGGCGATACGCTTAAAGAGGTTATCCAGGAGAAATTTGGTGACGGTATTATGAGCGCAATTGATTTTACCATGGATGTTCAGAAGGAAGTCAACCCGAAAGGTGACCGAGTTATCTTAACCTTAAATGGTAAATTCTTACCTTATAAATCCTGGTGATCTAATAGATAAAAATAATTGATTTATAACTTACATCAATGACTTGTATTTTTGGGGCCTTATTGGCCCTTATGATACCAAAATGAAAATTTAAGATAATATAAAAGAGGAATAACAATGGCTTATATTGAACCTAGTGAATTTGTCACTAAGATGGTTGATGCGGGTGAATCCAAAGTGTACATGTCAATTAAAGACACCTTGATTAGGGCATTTATGGCGGGGGCCATTTTGGGATTGGCGGCCATTTTTGCGATTACCGTAGCAGTACAAACAGGCAGTCCCTTAGTCGGAGCTGTGCTTTTTCCTGTTGGTTTTATCATGTTGTATTTGATGAAATTTGATTTGTTGACCGGTGTGTTTACCTTAGTGCCCTTGGCCCTGTTAGATAAACGACCCGGCGTCACCTTTGGTAGTGTGATGCGGAATTGGGGCTTGGTTTTTGTTGGTAACTTTGCCGGCGCACTAACCACCGCCTTTTTAATGTCCTTTGTTTTAACCTATGGTTATTCTGTCGACGGAGGCGCGATAGCCGCTAAGGTCAGTGCTATCGGTGAATCACGAACCTTAGGTTATCAGGAAAATGGTATAGGCGGATGGTTTACTATTTTTATTCGCGGAATGTTATGTAATTGGATGGTCTCAATGGGCGTGGTTGGTGCAATGATATCCACCTCTGCAGGCAGTAAAATGGCGGCAATGTGGATGCCAGTAATGCTGTTTTTCTTCATGGGTTTTGAGCATTCAATTGTTAACATGTTCTTATTCCCTTTCTCTATGATCATGGGAGGTGATTTCACCGTTTATGACTACTTGGTTTGGAATGAAATACCAACAGTTTTAGGTAATCTTGCCGGTGGTTTATGTCTGGTTGGTTTACCCTTGTATTATACCCATGTGAGAACCTCGCCGGATCGTAAATTGGCTTAATAAGGTTTGTCCCGTAAGTTGCAGGCTTCAAATATCTTATATTTGGAGCCTTTTTCGTTTACAGTCGTTAATGAGGAAAATGAATGAGTCGACCATTAAGTATTGGTATCGGACAAGCAACAAATAAGGGGATTAAGACGGTAAACCAGGACGCCATAGGTACGGTAATTCCGAAAGAACCCCAGCTGAGCACCAAGGGGATTGCGGTCGCGATGGCGGATGGAATTAGCTCAAGCCAGGTAAGTCAAATAGCCAGCCAGACTGCAGTCTCAAGTTTTTTAGAAGATTATTACTGTACATCTGATTCCTGGTCAGTCAAAACATCAGTGCAAAAAGTCGTAAAATCAATTAATTACTGGCTTTATGCACAGACCCGCAATAGCCCGTATCGATTTGAAAAAGATAAAGGTTATGTTACTACTTTTAGTGCATTGGTGCTGAAGTCCAATACGGCGCATCTATTTCATTCTGGTGATACACGTATTTATCGAGTAACTGGGGGGCAACTAGAACAGTTAACTACAGATCACCGCCGCGTTGTCTCTTCTCAAGTCAGCTATTTAACGCGGGCCCTTGGTATTGAGCAACAGTTGGAGATTGATTATCACAGTGAAGAGATAGAAAAAGGTGATGTTTTTGTTCTGGCAACCGATGGTGTGTACGAATTTATGCAAAGTAAGCAGATCATTAACCATATCTTTAATTCAGAGAGCTTAGATATTGCCGCGAAGCAAATCATTTACGACGCATTACTTGCCGGTAGTGATGATAATTTAAGTATACAAATTGTGCGTATTGAGCACGTTCCTGATTATCAATTAGATGAAGTTCAACAGCACCTTACTCACCTGCCCTTGCCGCCGAGATTACACCCAAGAATGCAGTTTGATGGTTATGAAATTGTTCGTGAAATTTACATTAGTAGCCGCAGTCATGTGTTTCTGGCCCGGGGTCTAGTCAACCAAGAAACCGTGGTGATTAAAACACCTTCCACTGAATTGCGAAATGATACCCAGTATCTTGAAAGTTTTATGCTGGAAGAATGGATTGCCAAACGACTGAATAACCCTCATATTGCCAGAGCCATAGGACTCACTCGCAAACGAAATTTTTTATATTTGGTGAGCGAATACATTGAAGGGGTCTCACTTAATCAATGGATGATCGATAACCCTAAGCCAGGCCTGAATCAAGTGCGATCGATTATTGGGCAAATAGCCAAAGGCTTACAGAACTTTCATCGACAAGAAATGATCCATCAGGATATACGACCAAATAATATCATGATAGATCTCACCAATACGGTCAAGATTATTGATTTTGGTTCTACCTATATTGCCGGGGTTTCTGACCCTCTCAGTGCTGAAACTTTACGTGGTACACAGCGTTATTCAGCGCCGGAATATTTTTTGGGCCAACCAGGCTGTCAACGCTCTGACATTTATGCCTTAGCGGTTATTACGTATCAAATGTTATCGGGACGTTTTCCTTATGGTACCGAAATAGCACAAGCCAGAAATAGGTCCGCACAAGGTCGTTTAACCTACAAAAGTTTAATTAACGACGATAGCGAATTTCCCCTTTGGATTGATGATGCCCTTCGACGAGCATTACACATTGAGCCATTAAAACGACACGGGGAGTTGTCTGAATTCATTTATGATTTACACCACCCTAACAAGGCCTTTTTGTCACGAAACCGTCCCCCGTTAATTGAACGTGATCCTGTTATGTTCTGGCAAGGGCTCAGTTCTATTTTTCTCATAGTGATAATTATTCAGCTGACGTTGTAACGTCATATTTCATATCGTGCCAATCGTTGAGGCTACAAATCTGCTAGCCCCCAAATGAACGTGGCCAGACTTCAGTTTCTTCGAAAATTAGACCAGCAAATAAGGTATGAGTAAATGCAAAGTGGAATAGTCTATTTTTATATTGCCTGCGGGGGGGCTGCGGGGGCCTGTATGCGCTTTTTTATGTCGCAACTGATACTGCAGTGGTTTGGCAAAGACCTTCCCCTTGCTACATTGCTGGTGAATATACTTGGCTCCTTTAGTTTGGGCTTTTTATACTCACTTATTGCCCGTGGGAAAATGGAAGCGGTATTATGGAAAACAGCGTTGGGGATAGGTTTTTTTGGTGCATTCACCACGTTTTCTACATTTTCTCTTGATACCTTAGTGTTGCTTCAACAAGACCTTTGGATAAAAGGCCTACTCAACATTTTTTTAAACGTTAGCTGCTCCTTGTGCGCCGCATGGTTAGGCACTAATGCAGCCACTGCTTTTTTTAAAAAGCAATAAATACAATAACTTCAGAAATTCTTGCTGGACTTACGTGTACCTGTCACAAGCGCTTCCGGACCAGGATGCGGATACAAGGTCAAAAGTTGCAAAGTCCAAGGTCTGCTATTTGCTTTACCTGAGTTAATCACCATTTTAAAGTTAACAGCTCCAATAGCTCAGACTAATATATCTGTTGTACACAATCATTTTGTAATAGTCTTACCAGCAAACGATTCAGTTAACTGCTCTCTAAGCCAAGCCAAAGCTTCATCCTGTTCTGTATTTTTGTGCCAATACAGATGCGTGGCGATTTTTGAAATATCAAAGGGTATGGGTAAGACTAACAACGCTTCAATTTGCATTTGAGTAGTTAATAGTTTGGGTATAGTTAACAAATAGTCAGAGCTTTCCACTATGCATTTTGCTGCGTAGTAATTCTGGCAACGAATTCCGATAAGCCGTGATAGACCTTGTTGCTGGAATAGTAAATCCTCCACTGAAGCGCCACTTGGCCTATTCGACACACCAATATGTTGGGCGGCAAAATAACTCCCTTTATTAAGCGATTTGGCAAGCGGATGGTCTGCCCGTATCAGCACGCAAAGCTCATCATCAATTAATGGGGTATGCAACACAGGTGGCTTAATTGGCAGGGCAACATCCAAAGCCATATCAATATGTCCCGCTCCGAGCTCGCGGGTTAAATGCTCCCTATCCACCTTAACGCTGGCAAATGTGCTGTTTGGTGCTCGTTCTGCCAATCGTTTTGCCAACAACGGCAGAATGGATGGCTCCAGTGCGTAGTGCATTCCTACCCGGAAATGATGCTGGCTGGTAGCCGGTTGAAACTCCCCCCAATGTTGCAAAATTTGCCTTAAACGCGTCAAATTATCGATTATCAGAGGCGCCATTCGTTGACATGCAGGGGTCGGCAACATTTTGTTGTTACTGCGCTGAAAGAGTGGATCACCTAAACATTCACGTAACCTTTTTAGCGAGTGACTAACGGCTGAAGGTGTAATATGCAGCAGCTCCGCAGTACGCGACATATTTTGTTCCTGGTAAATACGTTCGAATACTTTGAGTAAGTTTAGATCAAGTTTTTGAATTGCCTGAAAGTCCGCCATATCCCGCCCCTTACCGATGAATTACATTCATAGTATACATATATTATTCTTCATTTCATTCAACTTATGAAAAAGGCTATGCTATATGAACTGAAAACGAACATTAATATTTAAACATTTTGGAGTTGCCTCATGAACTTTGCCCATAGCGAAAAAACCCAAGATTAT
>JBLHNW010000234.1:0-6356 GCA_047622205.1 Paraglaciecola sp. | reverse complement strand
CCCTCGGCATGTAAACCTAGCATTGGGAAAACAAACTGGGCAATCACTGCAGTAAGCAACACGACGACTATCGGTAATAAATAGACCAGCGCCGAGGCCATCAGTAGATCTTCTTCCGGGATCCCTAATTTAACCTGTTGCCCCACGTTAACTGTTTCGTCACAGGCTAAGTGGAGTTGTTCTTTTTTCGGTGTAAATGCCTTGGCTACTATGCCAGTTCCACAATTATCATTGGCCTGACAACCACCACATGTAGTCTTGATCTGTGTTTCGATCCAAATATATTGCTCGTTATCTTTCTTATCAATGGCGGTAATTACACCAATTTCTTCAATCATCTAATTCACGAGCTCGATTGAAGTGACGATAGAATTGGCTGTTTTTGGTGGTAGCTTTCCCACCACAGTTACATCGACTGTGCCCTGTCGACGAGTTAACAAAGTATCAGATTCATGGCGTAACAATACATTCTGAGAAGGGCTCTGTAGGGAAACATCCTGGATATAAATAGATACATCCACCAGGCCATCGCTGAGCATGATGTATTCAACAGTTTCACCGGTGAGTGGCAATCGATGCACATCCAGCTTTACCTGACGCATGCCTACTGGAAGGTAATTTATCCGCCACTTGGGTTTTAATGAAGTATTCGGTCGCATATTGAGTACATCGGGTAACATTGCCTGCTCGATTTTGGCGAAAAAAGGATCCGCTTTTTCAGTTACGTTTATAGCGGTAACTTGAATTTGCTCTAAAAATTCACCTTTTAAATCAACCATATTCATTTTCAGTAACAGACCTGTTTCCTGATCTAACCAAATATTCAAACCAAATCGGCTTTTATCTTTACTTACTACCCTGATCTGTTGAGCGGGTCTCCCCGAGACTCTGCTTCGCCCTACCATAACGAAATCATAGCTATCTCTAAGCATTTGCGGATATTGAAAAAATTCACTTGGAAACGGACCATTGATAGTCGATGAACGCAAACTATAGGGAGGAAAGTCGGGTTCAAAGTAGCTCACTTTATCGCCTATTCGTAACACTGTTCTGCCTGGTCCATTAAGTAAATCCAGTTGCTCCATTTCAATTCCGTCAGGACCTACTCCATGACGCCACAGATAAGGTTGCGAATCTACTCCAGGCTTTAACAGCACGAACGAAATATTATAGTTCAGGTTCTTAACTGCAGCAGCCATTTTAGCTAACCAGGCTTCTGCACTGTCGGATGGGTATTCTGGTATCTCTCGTGTTTCTGGCACCTCTTGAGCTAAGGCGCTAGACAATACGCAGAAAAAACTAAAGAAAAGAGGCAATACTTGCCTCAGCATGGATCGGGAGATATTACTTCGGAGTATTTTCAATGACTTCAGGCTGCTCTTCGATATTTTCTAAGGACGTGGTATCAGCATTACTTTGATTAACTTGCATTTGTGCTGCTTTTAAACGCATTTGCTGTTGATGATCAGTTAAATATGCGTTGATACGCTTATTTTGTTCTGCTTTATCGACACGTGGTATTGCACGTGTTTGTCCCAAGCTAACAGGAGACAATCCGCCTTGAATGCCCAAAAAAGTCGGCGCAGCATTGAAGGATTCCTGAATTTCTGGTTGATTCGCTTGTTGCACTCCCAAAATCATTGCAACGGCTACAGAAGCCGCTATAGCCATCTGTCCACCTTGCTTAGCAAAAGGCACTACAGTGCTGATTAAGGGGAGATCACGCCAGGTTTTATTTGGCGCTAAAATAGCAGGTTCAGAAGCGAGCGCTTGTGCCACATTTGCGGCAAAATCAAAGCTTATAGTTGCGGGTAATTCTTTCCGCAATCCATCACGTATCAAGTGATAGCTTTGCCACTTTTGGCTCAACTCAGCATTATTTTTGAGTTCTTTAATGAAATCAAAATCTTGCATCTCACCGTCTACTAAAGCTGATAAATTTTCAATCTTTTGCGACATATAACAAGGTTCCCACTTTTTTACGACGTTTAACCAATTAAAAAATCTGTGCCTCTGCCGACTAATTTTGTAACAGAGGCTTAATCACTTTATCTAACGCTTCCCGTGCTCTAAAAATCCTTGATCTCACGGTACCCACCGGACAATCCATTACGTTAGCAATATCTTCGTAACTTAAACCTTCTAATTCACGCAAACTAATCGCCATACGCAAATCTTCAGGAAGCTTATCCATCGCTTCGAACAGCAATTTTTCCATCTGCTCTGACATTAAATTTCGTTCAGGTGAATTGTTCTCTTTTAACGCATCACTACCATCAAAATAATCGGCGTCTTCAGCATCCACATCACTCGCAGGTGGTTTGCGGCTCTGAGACACTAAATAATTTTTCGCACTGTTTACCGCTATCCGGTAAAGCCAAGTGTAAAAAGCACTATCGCCTCTAAAATTAGGTAAAGCTCTGTATGCTTTAATAAACGCTTCTTGCGC
Organism: Paraglaciecola sp.; assembly: GCA_047622205.1. GTDB lineage: Bacteria > Pseudomonadota > Gammaproteobacteria > Enterobacterales > Alteromonadaceae > Paraglaciecola. The sequence continues at coordinate 3,907 of JBLHNW010000234.1, read as the reverse complement.
TACATCTGCAACATCGCCTGAATTCTTTACATACCTTGAGACTAAATATGCCACTTTATGTTGGTACTTAACAACCAACAGGCCATAGGCATTTTTATCTCCTCGCTGTACTCTTTCAACAATTTGTTGATCTGTTAACTGCTCGCTCATTCGAGCCCCTACTCCTAATGCAAATAACTACGGTGGCTCATGCAAGCACCTTAATTGACTCTACGAATATCAATAAGTTCGATAATTATTATGATTTTTCGAAAAAAAACCGTTATGGTGAATATAATTACCCCAAATAACGGTCATCAAGACGAATATCTCATCAAAACGCGGAAAACTCATTGTATTTTTTCCCGTGTTTATTAGTATCCGCAAACTACTCCGTTAAGATAATACTAGTTTACCCTATGCAATCCACTATTGAACATCGTTGTGACGTACTTATTATTGGTAGCGGTGCTGCCGGATTGAGTCTGGCACTTAAACTTGCCGATAAGTGCCAGGTTATTGTGCTGAGTAAAAGCCACCTTTCAGAAGGCTCGACACAATACGCTCAAGGAGGAATTGCGGCCGTTTTTGACGAAGACGATTCCATAGAGTCACATGTCAACGACACACTGAGGGCGGGTGCCGGATTATGTGATGAGGCAGCGGTTCATTTCACTGCATCCCGAGCCAAAGAATGTATGCAATGGCTAATCAATTTCGGAATGCCCTTCGATCAAGAACCCGGGCTTAATGGTGAAACACGTTTCCATTTAACCCGGGAAGGTGGACATAGTCACAGACGCATACTCCATGCGGCTGATGCTACTGGTGCAGCGGTACAATTAACCTTAATGGAAGCTGTTAAGCAACACCCTAATATTCATCTGTTTGAGAGATATAACGCAGTCGATTTGATAAGAAGTGATAATCATCCAGATAAATTGCTCGGCGCCTATGTATGGAATCGCAATCAGGAACATGTTGAAGTAATACGTTGTCAATTTTTGGCACTTGCCACGGGCGGCGCAAGTAAAGTATATCAATATACTTCGAACCCAGACGTATCCAGCGGTGATGGCATTGCGATGGCTTGGCGTGCGGGATGTCGCGTGGCAAATATGGAATTCAACCAGTTTCACCCAACCTGCTTATACCATCCTGAGGCGCGTAATTTTTTGATAACCGAAGCATTGCGTGGTGAAGGTGCGAAATTATGCCACGCTGATGGCAGCCCATTTATGCAATTGTTCGATGAACGAGCGGATTTGGCTCCGCGAGATATTGTTGCCAGAGCGATTGATTTTGAAATGAAACGTTTGGGTGCAGATTGCATGTATCTGGATATTAGTCATAAACCTGCCGATTTTATTGTTAAACATTTCCCTAATATTTATCGTAAATGTCGTTCCTTAGGTATCGATATCACTCGCCAGCCAATCCCTGTCGTGCCTGCAGCCCATTATAGCTGTGGAGGAGTGGTCACCGATTTCGATGCTAAAACAGATCTGGATAATTTGTATGCTGTCGGTGAAGTTGCGTACACCGGTCTGCATGGCGCAAACCGTATGGCCAGCAACTCAATTTTAGAGTGTATTGTGTTTGCCCACGCTGCGGCAGACCACATAATCCAGCGAATGCAGGAAGTCCAACTTGATGAGCCCATTCGGGCTTGGGATGAAAGCAAGGTGGATAACTCAGACGAGGAAGTTATTATCCAGCACAATTGGCATGAGTTACGCCTATTTATGTGGGATTACGTGGGCATAGTACGCACCGATAAAAGACTGGAGCGGGCGCAACATCGAATCGAATTACTGAAACAGGAAGTCGACGAATATTATTCCTATTTTAAGGTCAGCAATAATTTATTGGAATTGCGCAATCTGCTCACTGTCGCTGATCTTATCGTAAAATGTGCTCAATCCCGCAAAGAGAGCCGTGGCTTGCATTACAATTTGGATTTCCCAAACATGGAGGAAAATCCCGCCCCAACGATACTCTCTGGGAAATCTATTTAATTCACCGCAAACTGCCCTGCAGATGCTGAATTATTTCACGAGTGCTTGAGTTTTGACTGTAAACAGAAAATCCCATGGAACTATCTGATGAGTTGTTTGTGGAACAACCGAGCTCTACAGTTGTTGGAAGAAAAATAGCTTTGATAAACTTAACTTCGACTGAGAACCGTTGCTTAAAAAAGTTGGGATTCAGCTGCTGTAGGGCAGATAAACTTCTGGCCTTAGTCCACATACCATGTGCGATTTGACGTTTAAAACCAAATAGTTTCGCCGTCAGCGGATATAAGTGAATCAGGTTATAGTCTCCGGAACTGCGGGCGTATTTTCGACCAAGGTCCGCGCTTAGTTGCCAGTTTTCTGAATATCCATTGGGTTTCGATTTATCTATCCCAGGACGCGTGGAGGTTATTTTCTGGGGCTGTGTAAGGCGAAACAAATTAGTACTTTTAGATTCCCAAACCAGATCTCCATCGCTGTGTACCTGACTACAAACTGAAAACATCCAGCCTTTTGGGTGCACCTGGAAATCAGCCATATAACAACTAATATCTAACTCTTCACTAGCGAGAACCGGCCGTATCTGCTGAATATCATTTTTTATATGCACCAAACCAGCTAATGCAAAAGGAAAACTCTTGTCCAGAAAAAGCGTCAGGTGCATAGGGAATAGCAATGTATGTAGCATACACGGATGCAATACGTCTGGCTGACCTTGCCAATCAACAAGTTCATTAAACAGCTTGATTTTATCCGCTGGCACGCGTCTTTTCTGCAATACCAGTACCTTCTTATCCATGTCGGGCACTTGACTGGCGGAGATACTCCTATGTGTTCTTTTAAGGGCTGCTTTTAGCATCAGTAAAAACATATTAGGAGACTGTTTCAAGACGATAATTTTGTTCTGACTATTCAACTGATTCCTATAAACCTCATGACTCGGTTTTATGTTGTTGGTACAAAATACAGCGACATAGACGCCTATAGTCCTGCTCACTGACCTGATCTCTAAAGATCCAATGCCAACGAGATTGGCCTACCCCAATTTTTTCGGATATATGGATCCACAATATCCAACTTGTGAGTCTCGAGCGCTGACTAAGTTTCCAACTAGTATTATCTTGCTGACTTAGATATGTCCAATCCCCCTGTTGTGAAACAACGGCGACAAAGGCGTGGTTGTATTTATCTGTGCGATTAATTGCAACGACAGCAGCCGTAACAACTAGGATGGCAGAAAATAGCTGGATCCAAACTTGATAAATAATGATATCGGGCTGCCAGCTAAAAATTGAGACAAACAACAGACAATAAAACGCGACTAAATAATAGTAGCGCTGTCGTGAGGCTTTAAATTCTATTCTATACTTTGACACGGCTCAAAATGTGTTCAATCAGACTTTTGAATTCAACATCTTCACATTTTTGATGGCCCATAAACCAGGCATACAAATCAGGATCATCACTCGTAAGTAAACGTTCAAATGTTTCTTTTTGTGGGTCGCTAAGCTGATGAAAACCCTGTTCTACAAAAGGCATGAATAACAGGTCAAGCTCAAGCATCCCTCTTCTAGTCGCCCATTTGAGACGTGAATACCGCTTACCACTAAACATTTCTACTCCAATACGCTTAAAAGTTCTCAGGCTTGATTCTAACGATACATAGTTTTGAATACCACATTAGTTAACACTTGAATCAAATAAACCTGCTGTTAAAACTTGCTAATTTTACTATTTGCCCCATATAGTTTTCATTATTACTTTTGAAAAAAATTCCCTATGCCTATAGATAACTCAACATTAATACCTGCCAGTTATCTCACCCATCTTGATAATCAAGGACTCATACAATTGAGTGGTGAAGAACGAGTAAAATATTTACAGGGTCAGGTAACCGCCGATATTAACACGCT
>JBLHNW010000233.1:0-6367 GCA_047622205.1 Paraglaciecola sp. | reverse complement strand
AGCTTGGCAATTGCTCTACTTAAGCAAACAGCAGCGTCATCAGAGCCGCTCTTGTTGGAAGACGAAGGTAGTTTTATTGGTCGTTGCAGTTTGCCGCTGAGTCTATATAAGCAGATGAAACAAAGCCCGCGAATATTACTCGATGTTCCTCTTGAAGATAGGATAAACACCATACTTAACGATTATATTATTGATCTTTATGATGAATATCTGAGTGTTTATCAGGAACAAGGCTTTAGTTTATTCGCATCAATGTTGCGCTCGGGTCTAAAACGAATTAGTAAACGCTTAGGCAGTCAAAGTACCTTGGCTACCAGCCAAATATTAGAAGAGGCACTTGGCCATCAATTAAGTCATGGTGACACAAGCATGCATAAAATCTGGATCAAAGAATTATTGGTTAAATATTATGATCCGAGTTACGACTACCAGTTGTCACTCAATGAACAACCTATTCTATTTAAAGGTAATGCCGATGAAGTTATTCAGTGGTTGACACAATGATGACTTAACAAAGCAACTGAACAAAGACGTACTAGTTAAGTCAGTTTTTATTCAGAAAGTACCATGAAGAACAGCATTTTTTACTGCCTTTATTTTTGTTTGCTTGACCCTGTTATGATGTGAATTTGGATTTTGAGAGTTATAACTCTGTGTTTTGTTCACAATAATAGGTAATGTTGCCACTACATTCATTTTTGTTTTTTATTTGGAATTTCATGCTTCGATCATTGTTAATTATCTTAAGTCTTTATTGTTGGCAATTTACATCCACTGCTGCGGAGCCAAAAAAAGTTAAATCAGTCACAGAATTCACCCAGGGTATGCAGCACAAAAAGGGATTCTTTGATTTTTATTACCAACTTGAGGAAGACAAAGTTTTTCTCAAAATCAAAAATTTTGATCAAGCGTTTCTATTTCAAAGCAGTATGCCCCAGGGGATTGGTTCGAACGATATTGGGTTAGACCGTGGCCAATTAGGTGATACACGCTTGGTTGAGTTTGAGCGTTACGGTAATAAGGTGATGCTTAAACAACTCAATACTCAATATCGTGCCAGTTCACAAAATTTGGCGGAACAAGCCAGTATAGACGAAGCGTTCGCGGATTCAGTAATCGCGGGTTTGCCAGTTGTTGCTGTAAGCGACGATAGTGTGTTGGTGGATTACACTGAGTTCTTATTGTCTGATATTCATCAAATTTCTGCACGCTTAAGTGTCACAAAGCAAGGGGAATATAAACCCGATGCAAAACGCAGCGGAGTATTTTTACCGCGCAGCAAGGCGTTCCCTGACAATGTTGAATTAGAATCATTAGTTACCTTTGCAGGCAGCAAATCAGGGAAATTTGTTAAGCAGGTGAGTCCGGACCCAAATAGTATTTCGGTTCATCTACATCATTCACTGATTCGTCTGCCCGATGCTAAATATCAAACACGTAAATTTGTGCCCTACTCGGGTTTCTGGTCGGTGAGTTATGAGGATTATTCTGCACCGCTTGAAAAGAGCATAACTAAACAAATTATTCCCCGTCATCGACTACATAAGAAAAATCCCTTAGCTGTGTCCAGCGAAGCTGTAGAACCAATAATTTATTATCTTGATCCCGGTATCCCTGAATCAATTAGCAGCGCTTTACGTGATGGAGCCTTGTGGTGGAATAGTGCATTTGAAGCGATAGGTTATAAAAATGCTTTCCAGGTGAAAATTCTGCCAGTAGATGCCGACCCAATGGATGTTCGTTACAACGTCATCCAATGGGTTCATCGTGCAACGAGAGGCTGGTCATACGGCAGTTCTGTGATAGACCCTCGTACCGGTGAGATTATTAAAGGACATGTTACCCTGGGGTCATTACGGGTTCGTCAGGATTATTTGATTGCATTGGGTCTCACCAGTCCGTTTAGCACTGAAGAAGCTGATACCAGCGCGCAAAAAGCAATGGCTTTGGCACGTATTCGTCAACTGTCAGCCCATGAAGTAGGCCATACCCTTGGTCTTGCGCACAATTTTGCTGGTAGCGAATATGGACGTGAATCTGTGATGGATTACCCCCATCCTTATGTGACCGTTAAAGATGATAAAATTAGTTTGGAACAGGCTTATTCGGTGGGCCTTGGAGCTTGGGACAATTATGTCATCGCCTATGGTTATCAACAGTATAGTGGTCCGGCAAACGAAACATTGGGTTTGCAAACTCTGGTTCAAAACGCCCGTGACAAAAAGATGGCTTATCAATCGGATCCTGATTCTCGGCCAATCCATGCAGCCAATGCCGCAGGTCACCTGTGGGATAACGGTAAAGATCCGATAGCAGAGTTGGAACGTATTTCCTCTGTGCGTCAAGTTGCGCTGAAAAAGTTTGGACTAGATTCTATCCCTAAAGGACGCTCATTGTCTTCCCTAGAAGAAACTCTGGTACCTATCTATCTGCTGCATCGTTATCAGTTGGATGCCGTGGTCAAGTTAATTGGCGGAGTAAATTATCAATATGAACTTAAAGGTGATTATGACGCAGCGAAGGGAGTAAGCAGTGTTGATGCAAAAACCCAATCATCAGCATTAAGCGCTTTACTAAAAACTATATCGGTTGATTATTTACGCATACCACATTCAATTACTCGCCTGATACCTCCCAAGGCTTATGGTGAGTCTCGCACAAGAGAAAGTTTTCAGGGGCGCACTGGATTAACATTTGATCCGATTAGCGCGGCTGAGTCAGCTGCCGGCCACACTTTAAAACTATTATTGGTTGCCCAGCGATTGAATCGGATTGCCGAGCAGCACGACAGGGACAACAAACTGCCCGGGGTTGATAAAGTGCTGGAGGTATTGTTTAGCGAAACTATTCAGGCCAGGTCTAGCAATCAAAATCAATTGGCTCAACGTATTAATTATTTAGTATTAGACACGGTGGTAAGTAGCGTGTCCCAGGAAGCAATGGCTCCTGAGGTGCGTGGTGAAATTCAAGCAAAACTTGTTGACTTACATCGTTGGTTAAAAAACAAAAAGCGAGACTCACACAGCCAAAATATGGGTAAGCAGTTGGATTTGTATTGGCAAACGGGGGCATGGGAAAGTCAATTCAAACTTAGGCCTCTTCCTCCTGGTTCACCGATTTAGACTTATTGGTGTGGTAGTATTAATCTCAACTTTTGCCATTCAATTGGAGAGCCTTTAGCCGCTAAGTCACAGCTTCCTGCTTATGTTAAAAAGCCTCAAGGGCAGGGGGTTTTGCGCAAAAATACCAAACCTGTTCTACTGATTTGATGGTTTCTACTGCTGTGACTGTGGCTTTTTGTGGCAGTAGATGAGCGCCATTTAATATAATTAAACGAGCCCAAGGAGGACTCTGAAGTTTGAGCTGAAAGAATTGCACCTGTTCTTTGTATTTAATTAGTCTATTAATGGCCAGAACAATTATTGTCATTATCGGTCTTTTTGTGGACATACTTTCATCCAAAACTGGCCCAAAGCCAGGCAACATTACCATAGTCACAAATTGCCTTTCGCCCTTCTCTGAGAAACGAGCATCGTATTGATGGAAGTGGTTAGGCCGAACCCAATTCAGTTATCAATTAGTATTAAAAATCACTGCTTGTCTGGTTGCAAAAGCATAAATGATTTCACCTACTCCCTTACATTTTTATCTGGGGGGGTAGTACATTGTTGTTTCAGGTATTACATTCAAGAAGTCAATGTGTCAGGTAATATTACAGTTTTTTAATAAAATATATTTTAAAATCATAACTATATGATATTTAAGGGGAAAGCGTATTGGCATGATATGTGCTTATGTGAATCCGATGTCGCATGCAATGGTATATGTAATAATTAAAGTGTTTTGTGGCCTAACGAGTTCTGTCTCAAAATTTTATTGAAGCAGTTAAATATAAAGAAAGGCGGCAGGCTTACTCAGGCTAGCCTAAATAATAATAAATAATACAGTTGGAAAAATATGAATAAAAATAAAATATTTATCGTCAGTGCGCTAACTTTAAGCGTCCTCAGTGCCACAACAGCAAGCGCTGCTGACCGTCAATACCTGCGCAATAATGCAAACGGGCTTGCAATTGCAGCACAAAACTCGCAATCAGTAATGACCAGTAATGTTGCACAATTTGTTGGCTTGTCTGATGATAATACTTTAGAAGTTCGTAAATCCTATAAAGATAAAGATGGTTCAACAACAATCCGTTATCAACAGATGTATAAAAGAATTCCAGTCGTCGGTGATGACGTCATTGTTGCCAGTCACGCCAGTGGTAACTTTAAACGAGCTCACGGTGCGATTTTACAGAACATAGCTGCTGATTTAGTCGATGTTTCCGCAAAAATCAGTGCGAAAGCAGCGATGAGAAAGGCAAAGTTGCGCAGTGCACCTGTCGGTTCTGGTGTGTTAAGTGCAGCAAACAACACCGTCCGATATGCGGGTGAAACTTCACGTTTAGTCATCTGGCAAAACGATGCCGGCAAAGCAACATTGGCTTATGAAATTAGCTTCGTTCAGCATGCTGACAAGCCGTCACGTCCAGTGTTCATGATTGATGCAAAAACAGGAGCAGTGTTAAAGCAGTTTGATAACTTGCAAACTGCTGATGCAACTGGTCCTGGTGGAAACGAAAAAACCGGTCAGTATTATTATGGTCTTGACTTCGCTCCTCTAAATGTAGCGCAAAGTGGCGATACATGCACCATGGAGAACACAGACACAAAAACAGTTAATCTTAATCACGGCACTAGTGGTTCACAGGCCTACAGTTTTACCTGTCCGGAAAATACTTATGAAGAAATCAATGGCGCATTCTCCCCGTTGAATGACGCACATTTTTTTGGTGGCGTAATATTTGATATGTATAACGATTGGGTTGGTGTTGCGCCTTTGAGTTTCCAATTGCAGATGAGGGTCCATTATTCCAATAACTATGAGAATGCTTTCTGGGATGGCCAAGCGATGACGTTTGGTGACGGTGGAAACACTTTTTATCCATTAGTCAGCCTTGATGTTTCTTCTCATGAAGTCAGTCATGGCTTTACGGAACAAAATTCTGGTTTAATTTATTCCAATATGTCTGGTGGTTTGAACGAAGCATTTTCTGACATTGCTGGTGAAGCAGCCGAAAATTATATGTCAGGCACTAACGATTGGTTAGTGGGTGCGCAAATATTTAAGGGTGATGGAGCTTTACGTTATATGGAAAATCCACCATTAGATGGCCAATCAATTGGGCATCAGGATGATTATAATAACCGTATGGATGTTCATTACAGTTCTGGTGTTTACAACAAGGCTTTTTTCACCCTTGCTACGACAGAGGGTTGGACAACTCAAAAAGCTTTTCAAGTGTATGCACGAGCTAATCAACTCTATTGGACAGCGAACACTGACTGGGATCAGGCAGGTAACGGAATTTTGGATGCAGCATGTGATTTAGGCTTCGACGTTGATCAGGTTCAAAATTCATTAGTTGCAGTAGGTGTTGTTTCTACTAGTGACTGTGTCACCGGTCCAGGACTTGATCCAATTGATGTCACGGTGTCTGATATTGCGGTGGATAGAAGAGAGTGGAGTCGTTATACAGTTGAATTGGTTGATGGCTATTCTAGTCTTGAAGTCACTACTTCTGGCGGTACAGGTAATTCAGGCCTTTACGTTACTTTTGGTACTGAATCTACCTTTAGAACTTTCGACTGTCGCCCTAAAGTATGGGGAAATAACGAAAGTTGTTCATTCACCGCTCCTGAGGCAGGCACATGGCATATTGATGTGTTAGGAAATCGTCCCGCAACAGGTGTGACTTTGAACTATAAAGCTAATCCATAGATTAATATTCTTTGTTCAAAATAAAGAGGTGGCTTAGGCCACCTTTTTTTATGCCTGATTCTGATTGCTTAACATTTTACGATTTGGATTACTTGGTCCCGCAATAAACATAGTTAACCTGAGTTCTGGATAAGCAACGCCTGTAAGCGCAGCTCTTTCTACCCTTCTCAAAGTTGCTCACCATGCGTTTAGAGTGACTAGACAACATAGCTCGCGCCTTGATAAGCACAGAAATAGCAACACTTACCCGTCGAATACGGTATTCATGCAAGTCGTCATAACTATCATCTTGAAATATACAGGAAAATTATTTTTTTCGACATTTCTTATCCAGAATTCAGGTTAGTTAAATTGCCGTGAAGTTTGCAGGGATTCGATTCTCTGCCTAAATTTACCGGCTGAGCCCTGGAATTACACCAATCCGCCCCTAACGATTGCCCACTAAGAATGTGTTCGGCGACTTTCAATCGAGGCATAGCCTTGTAGGAATTAATGTACCCTTTCGAAGGGCTATAACGAAGAGTGATAGACGCAGAGAAGGACA
>JBLHNW010000232.1:0-6390 GCA_047622205.1 Paraglaciecola sp. | reverse complement strand
TTGGAAAAATAAAATTTCACTATCCATTTTCTAGGACTATAGTAAATATCCAATAGCTCAAAAATCTGGCTGTGAATGTATTTACTTAACTAGGAGAAAATGATGGAAAACAATAGTACTTCAACAGAAAAATGTCCTTTCATGCATGGTTCCAATACCAAAATGGGCAGTGTAGGCACCAAGAACGTAGATTGGTGGCCCGAGCAACTTAATTTGAAAATTCTCCATCAAAATGATAAGAAATCTAACCCTATGGGGGATGACTTTAACTATAAAACCGAATTTCTAAAACTCGACCTTAATACAGTAAAAGCAGATATTGAACATGTCCTAACTAATTCACAAGATTGGTGGCCAGCCGATTATGGTCATTATGGTCCTTTCATGATCCGTATGGCTTGGCATGCTGCGGGTACGTATAGAGAAGGTGATGGTAGGGGTGGTTCTGCTACCGGTAATCAACGTTTTGCACCATTAAATAGCTGGCCTGATAACGGTAACTTGGATAAAGCACGCCGCTTATTGTGGCCGATTAAGCAAAAATATGGCAACAAGCTATCTTGGGCGGATTTATTCATCCTTACGGGTAACGTAGCACTTGAATCCATGGGTTTCGAGACCTTCGGTTTTGGGGGTGGTCGTGAAGACATTTGGGAGCCAGAAGAAGATATTTATTGGGGAATTGAAAATAAATGGCTTGGAAACAAAAGATATAGTGGTGAACGCGATCTAGAAGAGCCCTTGGCAGCCGTTCAGATGGGGCTGATATACGTAAATCCGGAAGGCCCAGATGGCAAACCGGACCCACTAGCATCTGCACGGGATATTCGCGAAACCTTCGCACGTATGGCAATGAATGACTATGAAACAGTTGCCTTAACTGCTGGTGGCCATACCTTTGGTAAAGCCCATGGAGCAGCGCCAGATTCACACCTTGGTCCAGAACCAGAAGGCGCTCCAATAGAACAGATGGGGTTTGGTTGGAGAAACACCTATGGTAAGGGAAAAGGACGGGATAGCATCACCAGTGGTATAGAAGGAGCGTGGACGCCTACGCCAACGCAATGGGACATGAGCTACTTCGACGTGCTCCTTGGGTATGAGTGGGAGTTAACTAAAAGCCCGGCCGGCGCACAACAATGGCAAGCGGTAGGCCTTTCACAAAAAGACTATGCGCCAGATGTTGAAGACGAGTCGATTTCTAAAGGTTTAATGATGACAACCGCAGATATGGCGATGAAGATGGATCCTGAATATCGCAAGATTTCTGAGCATTTCTATAAAAACCCAAAAGAATTTGCCGATGCCTTCGCACGCGCTTGGTTTAAATTGACCCATCGAGATATGGGGCCGAAATCTCGCTACTTAGGTTCAGAAGTGCCGTCTGAGGGCTTGATTTGGCAAGATCTTGTGCCTGCTGTGGATCATGAACTGGTAACTACGGATGATATTGCAAGCTTAAAACAACGCGTTCTAGCCACCGGTTTAACTGTTTCCGAACTTGTTTATACCGCATGGTCTTCGGCTTCAACCTTTAGAGGTTCGGATGCTAGAGGTGGAGCTAATGGGGCACGCATAAGATTTTCCCCACAAAAAGATTGGGAAGTAAATCAACCTGGGCAATTACAAAAAGTATTGGATGCACTTGAAAAAGTGCAATCAGGGTTTAATGCGGAGCAAGTGAGTAACAAAGCTGTTTCAATAGCAGACTTGATTGTACTGGGCGGCAGTGTTGGTATTGAGAAAGCCGCTAAAGAAGCAGGTTTTGAGATTGAAGTGCCTTTCACTGCTGGCCGGACAGATGCGACAGAAGAACAAACTGACAAGGATTCATTCGCTGTGTTAGAGCCACTAGTCGATGGATTCCGTAATTACGCGAAAAACCGTTTTACCGCGTCTGCTGAAGAATTGCTGTTAGATCGTGCCCAGTTACTCACACTTTCCGCGCCAGAAATGACGGTGTTAGTAGGCGGAATGAGAGTGCTTAATGCGAACTATGCTAGTTCTCAACAAGGTGTATTTACAGATAAGCCTGGTACTTTAACTAACGATTTTTTTGTCAATGTGCTGAACACCAATGTTGAATGGACGCCAACCTCAGATGTGGCAGAAGCGTTTATCGGGAGAGACTCGAAAACAGGTGAATTGAAAACAGCTTCCCGGGTTGACTTAGTCTTCGGATCAAATTCACAATTACGCGCCCTTGCTGAAGTCTATGCAAGCGACGATGCTAAAGATAAGTTTGTAAAAGACTTCGTGAAAACTTGGACCAAGGTCATGAACGCTGACCGATTCGATTTGAAGTAGGGTTTTATCAACAATATAAGGGTCAGAACGCACTTCTGGCCCTTTTTTATGCATCAAGTACATGATGGCATCTCCGGGATATAATGTTTGAAATTGTAATTCCTGTGTTACCAACCAATTATTAGCCTAAGCCAGCACAGGTGTACGTGAGAAACACATGATCAAATCACTGTTTCATTGCGCATAGTCAATCCATGAATTATTTAGTCAGTTTATAGACCATCGAGGCCACTATTTACATAGACACCCATTTCTACAGTTTAAGAAAGGGCCTCTTGAATCAGACAAGCATGTTGTGTTGGATGTCTGGTTAATTTCGTAGTTATATCTCTATAGCTTGTTCGTAAAAAAGCGTGACTAATTTCTATTCAACCGAACTAATATGTTCAGCATTCGTGCCATAATATTTCATCATAATCACCGTTATCGATCATCAATACTACTTTAGGCCGAGTTTGCGGACTATTTAATGAGCCCAGGAGTTTGAATAAAAGATCTTTGTGTATGCCATTTTCAAGTGTTCATTTTGATATTCTGTAAAACGACAGAATAAAAACAGGCAAATAGTTATATAGACGGCGCTTGTGAATATTGTCAAATGACTCTAAATGTTTGATTGAATTACGGTGGGTGCCTGCATCATTCTTTCTTAAGTACCGGTTTGGCCAGCATTAAGTTACAATTCGATGATTATAAACAGGGTAAAAACCTCAATTACATCAAACTTTGTATCGCGCTATAGGCTAGCTTATTTTCACTATTAGCCATTATTGGTGCGTGGGTTCTTTATCAATAAAATCAGGAAAATAAATGTTCAAATACGCAATTGTTCGCAAACCCAGTATGTCTATGGTGAAAGGCTTAACTGCAGCCAAACTCGGCAAACCAGATTATGCCCTAGCCTGTGCACAACACGACGATTATGTTGAAGCATTAAAAGAGTGTGGTTTGCAGGTTACGATATTAGACGCCATAGAAGCCTTTCCTGATGCTTGTTTTGTGGAAGATGTTGCTTTATTCACACCTAAAGGTGCGATATTAACTCATCCTGGGGCTGAAAGTCGTCAGGGCGAAGTGCAACATATTGCCGATGCCGTAAGCCAGTTTTATCCAAACCCCGACATCATAGTGGCACCCGGTCATGTTGAAGCAGGTGACATTATGATGGTCGGCAGCCATTTCTATATTGGTTTGTCAGCGCGTACCAATCATCAAGGAGCACAGCAGATGATTGCCCTTCTTGCAAAGCAGGGGTTTTCAGGTTCGATGGTCGAAATGTCGGAATCGTTACATCTTAAAACGGGTTTAAGTTACTTGGAAAATAATAACCTACTGACTTTTGGAGAAATGCACACCCACCCTGATTTTAGTGATTATAATCGTATTGAAATTAGCCCAGATGAAGATTATACGGCTAATAGTGTGTGGATCAATGGCACAGTGTTGGTGCCTAAAGGATTCCCCAAGGCGTTAGCTGCAATCGAAGCTTTAGGTTATGCCAGCAGAGAAGTGGCTATGTCAGAATTTCAGAAATTAGACGGAGGCTTAAGTTGTCTGTCTTTGCGTTTTTAATTTAAACGGTCAAGTTCACTCTGAAATAAAGCAGAACGTATTTACAATGGGTGTTTACATAATATTTAGCGAATGTGAAAACGTATCAAATATATTCTGAGAATTATCGTCGAATTACAATGGATGTTTGTGTAATTCGTTTAGGTAGAAGAAAAAGCAACTCACATGAGCAGCCTTGTGTAATCAGCAACTAAGAATTATTAAGCTATTTCACCTTTCTTCTCACTGCGCCTAGGCCAAGAAAACCGAAAGCCAATAGGGCTAACGACCCAGGTTCTGGCACAGCTACAGACTCAGCAGTTTCTGACACAGCTGAAACTCTTATGTCGTCTAGAAAATCACCATAAGTCCAGCTATGTTGATCAATGGATGAAAAAGTCAACGTGGCTGTATCACCATCGGCAACAAAGCTATCAGAATAAGTGCTTCAATCACCTACAACATGATCGTCTAGTACATAAAACAAACCCGATATAAGTAATACACTCAGGGGTTCTTTAAATTCCAGAATGTCGTCAACATCAACATCAACATCAACATCAACATGCTTCATATTCGCTAACCACATGCCCATTACCGTTACTGTCAATAATCCGGATTCGTGGGCGAGTAAGTTGGAAAAGGCAAACGCCCCTAACATCAGAGTCAAAACTGCGGTGTTTTCAAGGTAGTGAGGTATCCAGTTTCTGCGCAGTAAAGTGCCCAATAAATAGCCCATCAAAGCGCCTATTCCGAAGCCTACAAGTAGAGTTAAGCTAAATGCAATCAGGGTGTGAGAAACGGCATTTTGGGTGGCAACAATGAACTCGAACACTAATACAGCGGGTAGGGCACCAATAGGGTCTATGATAATGCCCTCCCAGCGCAGAATATTGGCGATATTAGTATTTGGCCGAACGGTACGTAGCATGAGGACAATAACAGTAGGGTCGGTAACTGTGACTATTGCGGCCAATAAAAACGCCAACTGCCACGATATGTCTAAGGCGGAATGTGCCACTGGTGCGACTACCATGAGTGTCACAAGAGTGCCTATGGTACATAAAATCGGACCATTGAACCGTGCCCGGCAATATCCGAAAACCGTAAGGTTAAAGCGCCTTCAAATAAAATAATGGCCACAGACAGAGACACAATAGGGAATAATAAGTTGCCGAATAGTAGATCAGCATTGATTAAATCTGTTACTGGCCCAACAATAATTCCAAAGACCAAAAGAGGTAAAATAGCTGGTATTTTAATCTTGTAGGCGAAAAACTGGCAGGCAATTGAAATTAGGCCAACGACAACCAGCGCAATAACGGGTTCATTCATATTGCACTCTTAAGAAACAGTAAAATTCATGTATTCAATGACAGCATATACACACTGCTAAAGGCAGCATAAATGCTTTGGATAGGTCATCACAGTCTGTATCGTTGTCACATCATTTGAGCTAACTATCTAAGCTTATTGAAAAGTTCAAAGCTAATTGGAATTGCCCAGATATGTTGAAGTTTAAGGGGAAGTCTCTGTGCTACGAAAAGGGCTTTTGAAAAGTGCTGAGTTAATATCAGTCGTAAAGGGCTTCATCATATTCTACAACTTGATTTCTACCATTTTGTTTGGCCTGATACAGCCCTTTATCTGCTCGACTCAGGACCTGCTCGATCGTTTTGTCACTCATTTCAAGTGGACATAAACCAATGCTGATTGTGACTTTAATGCTAGTGTCGTTATAAAGAAACTCAGCGGTCGCGCAGTCATCACAAAGCCTCTGAGATATATCGTTCGCTACTTTAATATCACAATCTAACAGCAGGATGGCAAATTCTTCTCCGCCCAACCTGCCTATCACGTCATATGGACGAAAATTAACTTTTAATAGGCCTGCGACCGCCCTAATAACATCGTCACCTGTCGCATGGCCGTATGTGTCATTTATATTTTTAAAGAAATCTATATCGATCATTAATATAGCAGATTGCAGATCTTTACGTTGTTGACGTATGAGTTCTTTTTGTGTGGTTTCTAAAAAGTGTCGCCTGTTAAATAGGCCGGTCATGCCATCCGTTGTTGCCTGTTCATATAATTGACTATTAAGTTGTTCCAAGGCCAGATTGGCCTGTTTTCTCAATTTGTTTAGTCTTAATAAAGCGTAAATCAGGGTAAAAAATATGGCAATTACAATCAGATTGCCAATTAACCAGCCCTTTTGTATATTGATGGTATGGTCTTTACTATCAATCACTTCATGTTGTTTTTGAATTTCATTGAGTTGTTCATCCAAGGTGCGCTGATTTGCATTGATACTAGACTGCAGTGCAGCAATAGCTTGTTCTTTGGCAAGCAATTCTGACTGCTTTTGTATAAGTTGGTTTTTTTGATCAACAATGCTTTGTTGGTTATCGTGGACTGCTTGTTCAGCTTGTGTAATGCCTTCGCCCAGCTTCAACAATTGTTGATTGTTTTTGGCTAATGTTTTGGTATTGTCTTTTAGCTCTTGCTGCGCTTGTTGCAGAGATGTTGTTC
>JBLHNW010000231.1:0-6455 GCA_047622205.1 Paraglaciecola sp. | reverse complement strand
CTCACAAATTGCCTGCAGCATTGGTGGCAATGTAGCCGAAAATGCAGGCGGAGTTCACTGTTTAAAATATGGATTGACCGTACACAATATTCTGCGCCTAGAAATGATCACCGCTGAAGGCGAACTACTGATACTAGGAAGTGAGGGCCTGGATGCTGCGGGTTTCGATTTAGTCGCTTTACTCACTGGCTCAGAAGGCTTATTGGGAGTAATTACTGAAATAACAGTAAAATTATTGCCTATCCAGGAAAAGGCAAAAGTGGTTATGGCCGGATTTGACAGTGTTGAACGCGCCGCCAACAGTGTTGGGGCGATCATTGCCAGAGGGATCATTCCGGCTGGCCTTGAAATGATGGACAGTCTGGCTATTAAAGCCGCTGAGGATTTTGCCAATGCCGGTTATCCTCGTGATGCAGAGGCCTTGTTGTTATGTGAAATCGACGGCACAGAGGAAGAAGTTGACGCGCATATTGCCTTAGTTGAAGAGATCTTTAATCAATTTGGTGCTAGTACGGTGCGTGTATCCCATGATGAAATAGAACGCAGTTTACTCTGGAAAGGCCGAAAATCTGCCTTTCCTGCAGTGGGGCGTATCGCCGCTGATTATTATTGTATGGACGGTACAATTCCGCGCAAACATATCGCTTATGTGTTGGCCGAAATGAAGGCTATGTCGACGCGCTATAACTTGCGTGTCGCCAATGTTTTTCATGCAGGTGATGGTAATCTGCATCCCCTCATTCTATTTGACGCCGCTAAGCCTGGTGACTTTGAAAGAGCTGAGGAGTTTGGTGGGGAAATTCTTGAGCTGTGTATCAAAGTGGGTGGCACTATAACCGGTGAACATGGCGTTGGGGTGGAGAAAATAAGACAAATGGAAGTCCAATTTAACGAACAGGAAATAAGCCAATTCCACGCTATTAAAGGCGCGTTTGATACACTGCAAATATTAAATCCTGGCAAAGGGATCCCAATCTTGAAACGCTGTCAGGAATACCGTGCACTTACCTCACACAATCACTAGTTGGACATGCTGAAATGGCTGATTTAAGTCAAAAACTCATTGAACAAGTTAAACAAGCGGCTCAATCAAACTCTCCTTTTACGATTGTTGGTGGTGGCAGTAAAGGTTTTATGGGGCGTAAAACACAGCTTGAAGAAATTAATGTTAGCAAGCATAGCGGCGTCATTACTTACGACCCCAGTGAGTTAGTTATTACCGCAAGAGCGGGAACGACAATAGCCGAACTAGAACAAATTCTCGCTGAGGCGGATCAGATGATCCCATCTGATCCGCCTCAGTATTTGACTAAAGCAACGCTGGGCGGTGCTCTGGCCTGCAATCAATCCGGGCCATCCAGACCTTGGAACGGTGCGCTACGTGATGCAGTGTTGGGGGTCAAACTAATTAATGGCAAAGCCGAACAGTTGAATTTTGGCGGTCAGGTAATGAAAAATGTAGCCGGTTATGATGTCTCTCGATTACAGGCCGGTGCGATGGGTAGTTTTGGAATTATTACCGAAGTAAGCATGAAGGTAGTGCCCAAACCCGAAGCGAGTTTAACCTTGGTATATGAACTCGATGAAACAGCTGCAATAAATAAAATGATTAAACAGGGACGCACTGCTAAGCCGATAAGTGCCTCATGTTGGTTTGACAATAAACTGTATGTTCGCTTGTCGGGGGCTGAGCAGGCTGTGCTTGGCAGTGCTAAAAATTGGGGTGGTGAGTTGCTCAATGAATCTCCCGTGTTTTGGGAGAAATTGAGAGAACAACAACTTGAATTTTTTAATGGTGAGCAAGCACTATGGCGATTTTCGATACGTTCATCAGTGCCACCATTCCTTGGTGATTTTCCCACTTTGATTGACTGGGGTGGGGCGCAACGTTGGTTGCGTGGTGATGCAGATATACAAACCATGGAACAGCATGCAAACGCCTCTGGAGGTCATGTTAGTCTTTACCGCAATGGTGATCGCAGTGGAGAGGTAATGAATAGTTTGGCCAGCCCACTTAAAACAATCCACCAACGGCTAAAAGCATCTTTCGACCCTCAGGGGATCATTAATCCTGGTCGCTTGTATAGCTGGCTTTAGCAGGGAATGCGTCAATGAAGATTAGTATCCACGCGGATTATAAAAAAACAACAGCGGGGCAAGAAGCGTCGAGAATACTGAGTAGCTGTGTGCACTGTGGTTTTTGCCTGGCGACCTGTCCAACGTATCAGGAATTACAGGATGAACGTGATGGACCCCGTGGCCGTATATATTTACTCAAAGAGTTGTTTGAAACAGGCAAAGTGACACAAAAAACCCGTGTGCATCTGGATCGCTGTTTAACTTGTCGTGCCTGTGAAACCACCTGTCCATCGGGTGTCGAATACGGTAAATTGATTGATATAGGCCGAGGCGTGGTAGAACAACAAGTGTCGCGCCCACTGTTAGACCGAATAAAACGGCGTGCAATTCGTTATGTATTGCCTTATCCCCGACGTTTTACTTTTTTGCTGGGTATCGGCCAGCTATTCAGACCGTTTATGCCTTTTTCACTTAAAGAAAAAGTGCCAGCAAAATCAACAGCATTACCTTGGCCTGTAGTGAAACACAAACGCACTATGATTGCCCTTGAAGGCTGCGCTCAACCATCTGCTACGCCTAACACTAACGCCGCCACTGCGCGGGTTTTGGATGCTCTGGGGATCGCACTAATTGCTCCCCCAAAAGCAGGATGTTGTGGGGCGGTGGATTATCATCTGGGAGCCCATGCTGACGGATTGGACTTTATGCGCAGAAACATTGACGCCTGGTGGCCATCGATTGAACAAGGAGCAGAAGCCATTATGATGGCAGCTTCAGGTTGTGGGGTGATGGTAAAAGAATATGGTGAATACCTGAAGCATGATCCCGAATATGCACAACGAGCAAGCAAAGTTAGTGATCTGGCCTGTGATTTAAGTGAAATTCTTATTAAAGAAGACTTACATCAGCTCAACTTGAGCAACAACTCTGAGCGCATTTCGGTCCATTGTCCCTGTACCCTGCAACACGGTCAGAAATTACCGGATATCTTAGACACGCTTCTGAAAAGGGCAGGGTTTATCTTAAGTAAAACAGAAGATAAACATCTATGTTGCGGCTCGGCGGGAACTTACTCGATATTACAGCCAACATTAAGCAACAAATTACGGGATAACAAATTGGTGGCGCTCACTGTTGACGAACCAGATATGATTGTTACAGCGAATATTGGTTGCCAACTGCATCTGCAGGGCAAGTCGCCGGTACCCGTGAAACATTGGATAGAAATCATTGATGAAGCGATGACTGTGCCTAATCCAAATTAAGAGTGACTTTTTGTTTGCGTTAAAGCGAGGGTAAACGTCAGTGACGACAAGAGCAAAATATGCGTTACTCTAAACTCGCTAAAATTAATTAAGGTTTAAGTCCGTGGCCGAAATAATACTCACTGCTAATTTGCCCGCACCAATTGAGCAGAAAATTGCCAGTCAATTTGGCACAGCAAAAATACTCCTGCAGGCAGTAGGAGCGGATGCTTTTATTCAACAAATGGGTTTGCCAACTGCCATTGTAGTGATCCCAGGTGATCCTATTGATGCACGCTTAATTTCACTTTTACCAGAGAGTATTAAATTGATCGCAAGTTATTCGACTGGCTTAGATCATGTAGATATTGATGCTGCTATGGCAAGAAATATAGCTGTGTCAAATACCCCCGATGTGTTGACAGAAGCGACCGCTGATATTGCTATATTACTGATGTTAGGTGCCGTTAGAGGAGCTAGTAATGCAGCCAGTTTGATTACGAGTCAGACCTGGAAGGGATGGGAACCCAGACAGATTTTTGGCTATGACCTAAGAAACAAAACTCTTGGGATCATGGGGCCGGGTAGAATTGGTCAAGCGACAGCTAGGCGGGCAAATGCATTCGGCCTTAAGCTAGTCTATTGGGGACGACAACAGGTGCCCACTATGGAGCAACTCGGCGCTAAACCAATATTAGATATGAAAGACTTTCTGGGTGAAGCAGATATTCTCAGCTTGCATCTACCGGCCACCCATCAGACTCGAAATATAATTAATAAAAATTCCTTGTCGATGATGAAAGCCGGCAGTTTCATTATTAACACTGCAAGAGGTGATTTGCTGGATGACGAAGCGGTTATCGATGCGCTTGCTAGTGAAAAATTAGCAGGTGTGGGTTTAGATGTTTTTAGAGGCGAACCGAATATTCATCCGGGTTATCTTTCGTCCAATAACACCTTTTTACTGCCGCATATTGGGAGTTCGACTCATGAAACCAGACAGGCAATGGGTGATATGGTGATTGCCAGTCTGCAAAAAGCTCTAAGCCGCTGAAACTGGTTCGTCGCTGAGCTAATAAAACTAAGTTTAACAGACACATTCTCTTGTGCTCCGTATGCTCCCGTCGTGAAGATTATGATCAAGTAAGCGTTCCCAATAAACGTAAATAAACAAGACATCCTACATTACACGTTCGTTAAATTCATGGCAGGTTTCTAGGCGAAAAAGAATGGGTTTCTGCGTAAATATAAAATATTTGAACACACTATAAATGCCCTTAAATCGATTC
The DNA here is from genome assembly GCA_047622205.1 of Paraglaciecola sp. Classification (GTDB taxonomy): domain Bacteria; phylum Pseudomonadota; class Gammaproteobacteria; order Enterobacterales; family Alteromonadaceae; genus Paraglaciecola. The sequence goes on along the minus strand of JBLHNW010000231.1, from coordinate 1,843 downwards.
AAATCGAGCTTTTGAGTAGACTTTTCTGTTGTTGGAAATATCTAAGATGAAAACTCTATATTCGAGAATGACAGCTGGACTTTAAATAATATCAATTATATTGTCAGTGTATTAATTAGTTGTTTTTCGTCCTTAGGCGTGAACGTTGTTATCTTGTTAATCGCATTGATAATGTTTTGCTGGATGCATTTTTTAAAAAGTACTAGGAAGATACATGGAAATTTTTGTAAAATTAGCCTTACCCGTCATACTCACATCATTGCTTACACCATATGCTTGGTCAGCCAATACCACTCATGACGTAGTCGTAGTGGGTGCTGGCAGTGCGGGTTTGTATGCAGCGAAAACCTTAATTGCTGATGGCTACGATGTGTTAATTATTGAAGCCACTGATCGTATTGGTGGGCGTGTGTATAGCCATACATTAGGCAGTACTCGGGTTGAACTGGGTGCCGAAGAGCATTATCTGGCTAGAGGTAATAACCCGGTATGGCCCGCTATCACTGAAGAATACGGTGAAGATATTTATGTAAACGGTTACGTAGGACTCGAAGCGTATTCAATGGATGAGGGTATCAATACTTGTTGGACTAAATCAGGTGCCTTCCGTGATTGTGCTTTTGATAATGACGTTGAGACTGTTGACGAATTTTGGAACTGGTATTGGAAACCGCAGTTTCATCAAGATCCTACCACGACTTTAGCGGATGATGTGTTAAGTGAATTTGGTGTAGATTCTGATCATCGTGCTTATCATCTATATAACGAAGGTATTGCTGGTGGTTCTTATGCTACAGACTTAGATAAGCTCGGTGCCAGTAGTCTTGCGTTACAAGATAATCAATGGGATCTTTCTGAGAGCATTAGGGTTATTGGCGATAAAGATCTAGGTTATTTAGATGCATTACAGACCGTATGGTGGAATGACGTTGTTGCAAATAGTGATCTGTTATTAAGTAGTCCTGTGGTGAGCATCGATACCAGTGGTGATGATGTCATTGTTACTGACGCCTTTGGCAATGCCCACGCAGCGCGGCAAGTTATCGTGACTGTTTCTATTGGCGTACTGCAGGCTGAAATAATCGATTTTGTTCCTGATTTACCTGCCGAGACGGTTTCGGCTTATAACGGCATTGGTATAGATGTGGGTATGAAAGTGCCTATGCGGTTTACTTCAGCTTGGTGGGAGACCGAAGGTGAAGACCTAGGTTGGCTAGTGACAGAAGGTTTAGCTAGCGCCTGTTGGGCACCAACTAATTACAAAATAGATAGTACTGATCATATTCTTTTGTGTTACCCCATGGGTGAAAACGCTGCAGCATTAAATGATATTGCTACCGGTGCTGGAGGAGGTGCGGCAGGTGATGTGGCAATCATAAACGCTATATTGGCAGATCTTGATGTGACTTTTCCTCAAGCTCCTAATGCGGCAACTGCAAATTACACAGAAGGTGTGGTGCAAAATTGGGGAACACACCCCTATACGCTAGGTGTTTATTCTTTCCCTAAAATCGGCACTTTTACAACAGCCAATGATAATTTGCGACGAGACCTTCAGGATGCCGTAGCAGATAATAGAGTTTTTTTTGCAGGGGAGGGATCACACGTAACTCATCCTGCAACGGTAGTTGGTGCCTTACACGAAGGTGAGCGCGCTGCAAATGGCGTTGATGATGTCAATGGTTCTCCTAACGATCCACCTCCTTTACCAGATGATGGTGGCTCATTTGCCGAGTTGAGTTTTGATGACTTTGAGAATGGCTTTGGTAATTGGCTAGATGGCGGTAAGGACTCAAAACTTTACAGACGGGGCAGGTGGGCGACGGATAGAAAAGCTATTAAT
>JBLHNW010000230.1:0-6461 GCA_047622205.1 Paraglaciecola sp. | reverse complement strand
AAATTCTTAGGCATAATATTAATCAATTGTCAGGGGTAATGAATGACCCTAAAGGCCATGTTGTGTTCCTATACTATCTTAATTAGTATATTCTTTTTTGATGTAGACTTTAACAGCCTTTTTGCATTTGTAATCACTGCGATCTTTCTATGCTTATACTGTAAAGTACCACCTATTTTAGTACTTATATTTATCTCATTTAGTTGGTCTGCCTTATATAAAAACACCGTTATAAATGAAGCAAATAATGTATTTAATAACGCCACAAAGCAAAATGTGAGAGCACTAAGTAAAACCGCATCAGACCATATCATAACCGCTGAAATAATAACATTAGTAAATGATAAAAACGTGCTGTCGTTTGCTGCTAATGTCACTGAAATAGATGGCCGGCAGTTATTTTATCCAAAGCCTAAGATAGCGTTGAAATGGTATGGCTATCAAAGTGACTACGCAAGTAAACCAAGATTGGGGCAGCAATGGCGCTTTAAAATAAGGCTTAAACCAATAAACGCAGTGAATAAGTCACGCCTGTTCTCATACCGGACAGAAATGTTGGCGAGGCATATTCGTTATTCAGGTTATATCTTGCAAGGTGAAATTATTGATGAAGGGGTCAGTGCCCGTGCTGTCTTATATCAACAGTTTCAGTCTGTTCTGCCAGAACAGCCAAGTTCAATGCTTTATGCGTTAAGTTTTGGTGACAGGAGTCATGTAACCAAGGATCAATGGACTCAATATCAGCAGTTGGGTATAAGTCATCTTATTGCTATTTCAGGGTTACATATAGGGCTTATTTTTGGTTTTTGCTACCTTTTTATACAATTTGTCAGTGCGCTTATTCGCCAGCCTGTAAATTTATTTCTGTGCTTGGCATTGAGCTTGGCGGGGCTATTTTTTATGCCTGGATAGCGGGGTTCTCGTTGCCAGCAATAAGAGCCGTTGTGTTATTATGTATCAGTTGTTTATATCGTGTGCTGCAGCTTAAAATCACCTTGCTGCAATTGTTTATGCTGATGTTACTGACAACACTTTGCATCAATCCTCTCACCGTTTACAGCCTAAGTTTTTGGTTGTCATTTAGTGCGATGGCCTGTGTATTTATATTGAGTTGGTTGTTTCATTTCTCTAAAACGAAAGGCAGTAAAACTCAAGATCGCAGTGTAGTACATCATGTCTTGTCAATTATCGCCAGGACGTTTATAGCGCAATTATTGCTGACGCTGTTGTTACTGCCAGTACAGGGCATTATTTTTGATGGCTTTAGTTGGCTATCACCTCTTGTTAATCTAGTCTTTATTCCTGTTTTTAGTTTTTTTATATTACCGGCATTATTGTTTGGGGTGATGTTATTGCCAGTTTGGCCTGCACTGACTGCATTGATCTACAGCGTCATGAACTACCTGCTGGAAGGGATTAGCTACCTATGGGCACAGATAGTGCTGGTGGTTGATACCTGGGTTAGTTTAGAAAGTGATTCCGCGTCTCCTGATATAAAATTTATAATGCTGATGTATGCGTTGCTTCTGGCCGGCTATATCGTCAAACCGTTACGTAAGGTAGCAAGCAGTCTGTTGCTGACCCTGGTTCCGCTTTCCTTTTTACAACTATACCCATGACCATTCGAAATGCTAACTCAGAGGCCAGCTTGAACACCAGAATAAGGCGCAATATGCAGGGAAGGGTTATTCCCTTTTCAAATGTTGCAACGCAGTACTGGTTTTCAAGCTGGTCTCCCGCAGGGCAAGGCGAGAGGCAACCATCTTCTGTGTTATGAAGTTTTGATTTAGAATAACTAGATCATCAACTTCATGCCTTGAATCTGGTCACCTCTCGACTTGCTGATTTCTGCATTTTGAATGGTCATGGGTATATACTTATGATAATAATCCGTACAGGTTTTTTGGGTCAACAGGCTCAGGAATCATGCAGTGTTCGGTTCCTAACTTATATTTTTCTACTAACTCGTTGACTAAGGTTAATGTAGCAAAGTCCTCAAGCGCGATACCGACACTGTCGAAGACGATAATGTCTTGTTCATTACTTCGGCCCTGTATTTTTCCTGATACTATCTGCCATAATTCAGATGGAGCGTGGTTTATATCTGTTACAGTTTGCGAGTTCAGTGTCTGAATTTCACCCTCATTTTTACTTTGCGGGAGGTATTCAACAACGACCCTATTATTCGATAGGATATCGGGATTCAGCTCGGTTTTACCCGGACAATCCCCACCGATGGCAATGATCAAGAGTCCCGGATACAGATCCGCCTGTGATATGAGATTCTGTTTTTGCTTACGTGCTGTAGCTGTGATGATAATGTCATTATCAGGTAAAAGTTCATTGATGTTTTTACAAGGAATAAGCCTGATACCTGTTTGCTGGATATTGATGGCGAATTTTGTCATTGCTGACATGTCCTGGTCGTAATACCTGACTTGCTGAATCGGGAAAATCTGACATAAGGCTTTGACTTGAAATTCTGATTGTGCACCTGTGCCGATAATCGCAAGCTTGCTGCTGTCTGACTTAGCGAGGTATTTTGCGGCTAAAGCAGAGGTGGCTGCGGTTCTAAAGGCTGTGAGTAATGTCATGTCAGTGAGCAAAATAGGATAGCCCGTCGCTACGTCTGCCAATAATCCGAGGGCGGCTACGGATAGTTTTTTATATTGCGGATTTTGAGGGTGACCATTGACATATTTGCAACTGTAGAATACGTCATCGGCACAGGGCATTAATTCAATAACCCCAACATCGAAGTGGGTACAATTGCGCGGTGAAAAGGTAAACTTATGCCACTGTTCAAAAGTCGTCTGTAACCGCGAAAGTAGTGCCTGAGAAAAATTTTGCTCACCCAATAAGTGTATTAATTGTATGATTTCATGCGTGTCAACAATCTTCATAAGTACGTGACCTTATATGGCTTAGCCGTATTACTTAACTTTAAGGCTTAACTTTAAGGCTTAAGTATAGCATCTGCTTGGTCAGCCATTCCCAGACTGAGTTTTGGGTTACTTATATCAATCTAAGCCTTTGTTTTGCTATCATTAGCTTATGGCAAGCTTGAGCGTAAAGGCCTGATGAGCTTGGTTCTGTATATTAATTTTGGATTAAATGTATGAAAACGTCCTTTAAAGCGGCTTTATTGTCCGCTTTCGTATTTCCTGGCGTAGGCCAGTTGTGGTTAAAAAAATATGTTCTTGGCTGTATGTTTAGTTTTGGTGCTGCTGTGCCCCTCTATATTATAATTTCCACTACGGTTGAACAAACACAGAAAATCATTGAACAGATCAATTTACAGGCTAATACGTTAGATATTTTAGTAATTAATGAGCTTGTTACTCAACAAATGGCAGGTATAGATACACAACAAATGCATATAGCCACTATCTCACTGCTGGCAATATGGTTGGTCAGTATTTTAGATGCTTTTCGCATTGGAAGACATAGAGTTTGATCGCACAATAATTATGCAGTCTATTTGGCTAATAATTATGCGAATATGTTTATGATTTATAGAATATATATATAACTTATAGATAGTTAAAAAATAATAGTATAATTGATCAAGATAATAATGATTTGATATGACGAATAAATAAGGGAAAGATTAATGGCTGAGAAGAAATACATAGTTGCATTAGATCAAGGAACCACCAGCTCTCGAAGTGTGATCCTTGATCATGATGCAAATATTGTGAGTGTTTCACAGCGCGAATTTACTCAAATTTATCCTCAGGCTGGTTGGGTAGAACATGATCCGTTAGAGATTTATGCGACGCAAAGCTCTACGCTTGTAGAAGTGTTAGCACAAGCTGAAATAACCTCGGATCAAATTGTAGGGATTGGTATTACTAATCAGCGCGAGACCACGATCGTCTGGAATAAATCAACCGGTAAACCTATTTATAATGCAATTGTCTGGCAATGCCGGCGTACAGCAAGTATCTGTGATGAACTGAAAAAACAGGGGTTAGAAGAGTATGTCCGAGAGAATACCGGTCTACTCCTTGATCCTTATTTTTCTGGTACCAAGATCAAATGGATCTTAGATAACGTAGAAGGTGCCCGAGAACAGGCCGACGCCGGTGAGTTGTTGTTTGGTACTGTGGATACCTGGTTAGTCTGGAAAATGACTCAGGCACATGATCACGTTACCGATTATACCAACGCCTCTCGAACTATGCTGTTTAATATTAATACCTTAGAGTGGGATGATAAATTACTTAAAGCCTTAGACATACCGTTTTCTATGATGCCAGAGGTGAAACCTTCTTCTAGTATATTTGGTGAAACAAATATAGGTGGTAAAGGGGGGACGCGTATACCTATTTCCGGTATAGCGGGTGATCAGCAAGCCGCTCTTTATGGCCAAATGTGCGTCGAAAAGGGACAGGCTAAAAATACCTACGGCACAGGCTGCTTTCTACTGATGAATACAGGTAATGAAAAAGTATCATCAAAAAATGGATTACTGACAACGTTGGCCTGTGGGCGAGATGGAAAACCGAGTTATGCGCTTGAAGGCTCGGTATTTATGGGGGGAGCAACTATCCAGTGGTTACGTGATGAGATGCGGTTAATCAACGATGCCCATGATGCAGAATATTTTGCTACAAAAATCGAATCCTCAAACGGTGTCTATGTGGTACCGGCCTTCGCTGGGCTAGGAGCGCCTTATTGGGACCCCTATGCACGAGGAACCATAGTTGGCTTAACGCGGGGTACAGGAGCTAACCATATCATTCGTGCGGCTCTGGAGAGTATAGCCTATCAAACGCAGGACGTATTAGATGCAATGCAGGCTGATTCAGGCATTAAGCTGGCTTCTTTGCGGGTTGACGGCGGAGCGGTGGCCAATGATTTTCTAATGCAATATCAGGCTGACATTCTTAACACTAAAGTATTGAGGCCAAAAGTAACGGAGGTCACGGCATTGGGTGCTGCTTATCTTGCTGGTTTAGCTGTTGGTTATTGGGATAGTCTGGATGAGGTCGCAAATAAAGCAGTAATAGAGCGCAGCTTCAACCCGTGTGCAGATGACGGCAAACGTCAACAACGCTACAAGGGTTGGAAACGTGCGGTAAAATCTGCACAAGCTTGGGCAGCAATGAAAGATGACGAGTAATGTCATCCAGTTTTGCCGTTTTGAAGTGATCTAGATATAGCGCTATTCCGGAGGATATATTGCGGCTAATGCATCCTCTACCGATTCAAATTTATACTCGAATCCGGCTTCTATAAGCCGACTTGGAACTACCCGTTGACCGTAGATTATCAATTCAGCGCGTTCACCAAGTACCAAACGTAGTAGTAGTGAAGGGCTGTGCAACCAGGCTTTTTTGTTAAAGCGGGCAGCCATAGCTTGGGTGAATTCTTTATTCTTAACCGGGTTTGGCGCCGTCATATTGAAAGGGCCGTTTAAGGTGTCGCGCATGAGTATAAAATTTATAGCAGCCACCATGTCATCAATGTGGATCCAAGACATGTATTGTTGCCCATTACCTATGCGTCCGCCAAAACCATATTTAAAGGGTATCTGTATTTTTTTTAATGCACCGCCATTTTTCCCAAGAACGATACCGGTTCGAATTAAAACGACCCGGGTATGTTCTGAAGCCGTGTGTGCAATCTGTTCCCAATGTTGACACAATTCTGTGCTGTATTCAGGATAGGATATAGCATGTGTTTCATCGACGATTTTGTCTCCTTGTCTGCCGTACACGCCAACGGCAGAACCACTTATTAGCACTTTAGGACTAATCTGCTGTGCATTAATCAGGTCTACAAGTTGCTGCGTAGTTTCCCATCGGCTCGCTTCTAGTTTGTGTTTTTGGTTCGCGCTCCACAGTTTGTCCATGATCGGCTCACCAGCCAGGTTAATTACTGCGTCGACATGATCACCGGGCTCGAGTTTACTGAGTTGAGATATAAATTTTATTTGATCGGCAGGTATGTGCTTGAAGAGCCTATTTGCTTTATCTAGATCACGACTAAAAACGGTGAAACTATGTTCACCTTGGAACGTATTAATAAAAGCTTGCCCAATAAATCCTGTGCCACCAGTAATTAAAATATGCATATGATTGCCTCATTTTTAGCCATGATCTACTTGTTCGACATGATCCATTTTTCGATATATCCATTTTTTAGATATGATCATAGTGTAGGCTATTTTATTCTCAATGTGGTCTGTTATACCAACGCCACGTCAATATACGCTGAATCTATTTCTTTGACGTGGTTTGGGTCTATAACTACCTTATTTTTAAGTGACTAGGAGTGGCAGAAAACTAACATGCGCTTTTTGGCCTCTTGATTAATGGCACACTGAGGCAAGCTGTTTACTACCATTTTATTATCGCTACTATTTCTTAACACAAAAAATGTATCCTGTTTGATTGCGGCCACAGCAACTTCAACATCGAGCTTGCTTTCAGTTGCTTTTCCTGCGGAGTAGA
>JBLHNW010000229.1:0-6461 GCA_047622205.1 Paraglaciecola sp. | reverse complement strand
GCTGGGAAATGCAGCTGAAAGGTGGCGGCCGCACGCCATATTGCCGCGGCGCAGACGGTCGCGCTGTCTTGCGGTCTAGTATCCGCGAGTTCTTGGCTCAGGAGCACATGCACGCACTGGGCGTGCCCACATCACGGTCTTTAAGTTTGTACGTTTCAAAAACGGAGAAGGTAAAGCGACCGTGGTACTCACAGGGCTCGCGCTCGGAGAATCCCGACATGCTTATATCTGAAGCCGTCGCCATCTCGACACGTGTCGCACCGTCGTTCATCCGCGTCGGCCAACTCGAACTGTTCGCTCGCCGTACTCGTAAAAACGAACACCCGAAAGCGCTGGAAGAACTCGAGAAAATTGTGCTGCACTTGATTGATCGTGAGTACGCTGACGTTGTCGATAGACAACTCACCACTCCAGAAAAAGTGGTGTTGCTGGCGCGCGAGTTTCAACGCCGTCTCACGTCACTGGTGGCGAACTGGATCCGCGTCGGCTTTTGCCAGGGTAACTTCAACAGCGACAACTGCGCAGTCGGTGGCTTTACACTTGATTATGGTCCCTTCGGCTTTTGCGATGTGTTTAACCTGCATTATCAGCCTTGGACGGGTGGCGGTCGTCACTTCTCGTTCATGAACCAACCAAGTGCAGCGCAACGAAACTTCGATATGTTTTGTTCGACGTTACGGCCGTTGCTGGTATCACATCAGGACTATTTGCTAGAACTCGACGAGATCCAAAGTGGATTTTCGAAAGTAATGCACACGCAAATGAAAAATATGTGGGCTGCTAAGCTGGGGCTGGAACCGGATATAGGTATAGATAGTGGCACTTTGAACACAGCGTATCACCAGGCACTTTGCAACGAACTGTTCAGCGAGCTAGAAACACTCATGATGCAAACGCCTGTCGATTACACTATTTTCTTTCGCGAGCTCTCGTCGATACCCGACGACATTGGCCCACTCAAGAAAAGTTTCTACAAGAACTCGGGCTTTAACACTGACTCCAAAGAGATGGATAGGCACTGGGCAGAGTGGCTCGAAAAATGGAAAACGCTCCTCAACAGCGCCAGTGACGCGAATGCTACTTCGCCCCGAACCAGTGAGGAAATCGCTAGGCAGATGAAGCTCGTCAACCCAAAATACATTTTGCGAGAGTGGTTTGTTATGCCGGCTTATCAGCAAGCAACTGCCGGGAATTACGCTCTAATTCGAGAACTGCAGGACGTGATGACACAGCCATATGCAGAGCAGTCGAAGGAGGTGGAGGATAAATACTATCGATTGAAACCGCCTGAGTTCTTTGAGGTGGGTGGATTGTCCCATCTTAGTTGCTCGTCGTGATTCTTTGGACTAAAAAAGTAGTGCCAGAAACCCCTTAATAGTGAATGCGGCGTTTTGCCGAAGAGAATCTAATTTGATGCCTGAACCTGATCCATTGAGAATCATGACATTTGTAACACCGAAAGATCTCGGCCTGTGGCTCAAGTTGAATCACGCCTCTGAAAGTGAACTGTGGGTGAAGATATACAAGAAAAATACTGGAATTCAGAGTGTGTCTTGGAATGATGTTGTTATCGAGGCTCTGTGTTGGGGTTGGATCGACGGTGTTAAGAAATCAATCGATGATCAAGCCTATCTTCAGCGCATTACGCCCAGAAAACTGCGAAGCCAGTGGTCTAAAAGAAACACAACGCATGCAGAACGTTTGATAAATGAGGGCCGAATGATGGAATCAGGTCTCGTACATATTCGTGCAGCAAAAGCAGACGGTCGTTGGGCAAACGCTTATGTTGTAAGTGAAATGGAAGTACCGTCGGACTTTCTAGCAGCGCTTGAAAGCAAGCCAAATGTTAAAGCGTTTTTTGAAACGCTTAATAAATCGAATCGTTACGTTATCGCGTATGGATTGATAAGCGCAAAGAAACCCGAGACCAGACTGAGACGTTTTGACAAATTCATGAGCATGCTTGCTAATGAAGAAAAGCCTAAATAAGTAGAATACTGCATGACGGGGCGCTAGCGGTTTACTTCGTTGTCATTAGTCGAAGGGATTAGTTAAATATAAATGTTACGTTTATTTATAAGAAGTTGAAATGAAAATAATAAATGGTTATTTTGTGTGACACTTTTATTAACGCTGTATTATTCTACTGCTGTAAGGTCTTTGACCAATATGGGCTATGCCGTGAAGTAAAGCGCATATCCAAACGAGTTGATTGAGAAAAGTTTAATCAGATTTTCCTGGATTGTTTGTCAATCGAAAGGTAATTATAAGACTAGCCTTAACCCGAGAGTTCAGTCAGAGGATAATAGAATGAGATTTCGAGTTTATAGTTTATTGTTATTTTTAAGCGGCTGTGCTTCATCTCCCACCTATCTTCTTGATACGCAAGAGCTTGACCGTTCACGTTTACCATTACCTGATGTCACTGTGTCTATATCGAACTTGAGCCCTTGCAATGACTCACTAGAGGAAGCCGTACAGATAGATTCTACGTCTCCATTAACGATTTTGGTTCATGGTTGTGACAGCTCTGCCGGGCATTTTAGGTCATTGGCACAGCTTTATGCTTTCCATGGTCAGCAGGCAATTTGCTATAGCTATGATGATAGAGCGAGCCTCGTTGATAGTGCAGAGAAACTATCCATTGCTATTAGCGAACTGTCAGACGTAACGAACAATCAAAATATCACTATTATTGGGCATAGTATGGGTGGCCTGATTGCACGAAAGACATTAGAGAATGACTATAAAGAGTCAAATATACTCAACGGTAAAAACTTAGAGCTGATTACTGTTTCAGCTCCTTTTGCAGGTATAGAAGCTGCAAGTCATTGCGGGATTGAATCTTTGCATTGGTTGAGTGCAGGCATTGTTCCTGGTATCTGTTGGTCCATAACGGGGAATAACTGGTATGAGATTACTTCATCGTCAAACTTTATTCGGAACCCCGAACCCTTGCTACCATCAGTTAATAGATACCTGAAAGTTGTCACAAACGAGGAAGGCACGTGCCGTAGGGCAGAGGTAGATGGTAGCTGTATTGAAGATGATTATGTTTTTAATTTGTCAGAGCAGTATCATCCAAAGATTGATAACTATAAAAATGTTACGGGAGTGCAAATTGATGCCGGCCATGTGGAAATAGTTGGAAATAAAAACATTGTCCCTAGAAAGCTAATATCAATTTTACAGGAGTACGGCATGCTTTCTTATACCCCCACAGATCGGAGAGAGGATTTTGAAAGATTACTTGCCAACTTGTACTGAGAATAAGTATAACAAGCAAAGGCAATCGGATGCTTCACACCGTTGCTTTGGGCGTTGGTGTATGTTTTTCAAAATATGGATTATTAAATGGACTTAAGTGTAGAACAAAAATTTAAAACCTACCCAGAAAATATGGCTGTTTTACTCAGTAATATGCGCGACCTAATCTATAGTGTGGCTAAGCAGGATGGAATTTCTGATATTACAGAAACCTTGAAATGGGATGAGCCTAGTTATATTTCAAAAACAGGTAGCACCATTAGATTTGACTGGAAAGCTAAATACCCCGACCAATACTGTATTTATTTCAACTGTAGAACGTCACTGATAGAGACTTTTAAAGAAGTTTATGGCGATACTTTTGCCTATGAGGGTAATCGGGCAATTGTTTTTAGAACGGATCAAGATATACCAATTACAGAATTAGCTCATTGCATCTCTATGGCATTACGTTACAAAAAAATAAAGCACCTAGACTTGCTTGGTGCATAAACATATAAATAAATTCCAGTAAATGCCAACTCCGCAGCCGAATTTGGCGTTATAAGCTCCCAAGAGGAATTAAGTTGAATAATTATTTCGAAAGCCCTTTTGTGGGTAAGTCTCTGAAAGAACAAGTGACGAACCCAAATATTATAGTGGGTGAGCACAGTTACTATTCTGGCTATTATCATAATCATAGCTTCGATGATTGTGCGCGTTATTTACTCGCTGATAGGACAGATATTGATAAGCTAATTATCGGTAGTTACTGTTCAATCGGTTCGGGCGCTGTGTTTATGATGGCAGGTAATCAAGGGCATCAAAATAATTGGGTCAGTACGTTTCCATTCTTCTATCAAGGCAATGAAAACTTTGCTGATGCTCAAGATGGTTTTGAGCGTTCGGGCGATACGGTTATTGGTAACGATGTGTGGATAGGCACTGAAGCCATGATTATGAGTGGCGTATCAGTCGGTGATGGTGCCATTATCGCAAGTCGTGCTGTCGTTACTAAAGATGTTGCACCCTATTCAATTGTAGGTTCTAACCCTGCAAAACATATACGCTACAGATTCACTGAAAGTGAAATAGCTCAGCTATTAGAAATGAAATGGTGGGAGTGGAGTGATGAACAAATTAAGGGTGCTATGAGCTTAATGTGCTCTTCTAACATCGACGGCCTTTATGCCTATTGGAAAATATTAATCCGCTTATAATAATCTGTTTAAGCTTACAACCAACGCGTCGTATTTTTAGCTGGGTGTTATATGCCACTGGAGGCTTTGTTAAAATATATGGAAATTCGAAGTATTCCCTGGGAACAAACAATTCCGCTTCGCCATAAAGTTTTATGGCCAAATATGTTGCACTATAAATCATCAATTATATTTCTACTTACCTCATCTCTATTGGGCTGTTCTGCTGCTGGTGTAATGAGCACTAATGATCCGAGTACAAAAATTTCACAGGCTTACGAACTAAAGTCTATGTCTCGACCAATACCGGCTCAAAAATTATTACAAGAAGCGTTAGTGATATATAAGAATGAAATGAACAAACAAGGTGAAGCTAACGTTTATCTTGGTTTTGGTGACTTATATAAATCAGAATCGTATCAGTCGCAAGCCGAAATTTTTAAGGGGTGGGGCGAATATCAGTCTTATGCAAACGCTGCGGATTACTACCTGAAAGCAGGCGTCATATTTAAAGGAAAAAAGGATTACTGGTCTCTTTCTCGAGTTTACGGTTCCGCCGGAGACGCCTATATATTAGGTGGTGACGTTAACAAGTCATGTAGCTTATATAACAAAGTGGAAGAAACATTTAATGCGCATCAATCTACGTTTACGAGTGAGCAAATAGAATTCACAGAAAGTTTACTAAGAGATTTTCATTTAAGTTTTGAGTGTTAATCAATTTATCACAATAAGAATAGGTGTAGCGCACCCGACAGCTGTAATGCGAAAGGCACCGCTCACCTTTAGGAAAGGCAAATGGATTTAGAAATATATCAAGTTGATTCGTTCACATCAGAACCATTTAAAGGTAATCCGGCGGGTGTTTGCATCACGAAAAATGCGCTTGATGAAAGCCTTATGTTTGCTGTAGCAGCTGAAATGGCTGTCTCAGAAACAGCATTCTTGTCGCTAAGTGATCTAAGACTAAGGTGGTTTACGCCAAAAGTAGAAGTCAGTTTATGTGGACATGGCACATTGGCAGCAGCCCATATTCTCAAAGAAAAAAGGATTGTGTCTGTTGGCGACGAGGTAGCGTTTAATACTTTATCTGGTTCGCTACTGGTAAAGGTCGAAGAGAAGCACATCGAAATGGACTTCCCAGCAGCAACGATAGATTTTAATATTCCAACTAATGATCAAATATTGGCTCATTTAGGTATCAACTCTGACCAAGTAGCGTCTTTTGGTATTTTTGATTCAAAGCATTTTATTGAAATTAGCAATGAGCGACAGTTGCTTGATCTTAAACCTAACTTCGATGGATTAAAGCAATTACAAGGTCGTGGCGTGGTTGTTACGGCGAAGTCGGAATCCAAAAATGTTGATTTTACCTCTCGATATTTTGCTCCTTGGGTTGGCGTTAATGAAGATCCTGTTACGGGTTCCGCGCATTGTGCGCTAGCAGTTTACTGGGGGCAAAAACTGAGTCAATCAGCACTGACAGGTTATCAAGCATCCGAGCGTGGTGGTTTTGTGAACGTAGAGCTGTTATCAAACCGAAGAGTAAAATTAATTGGTGATGCCGTAACAGTACTTAAAGGGACTATGCAGGTATAAAGTCGTATAACAAAGCAAATTATAGTACGCATTACGGCTGCGTAGCTCGCAATAATGTCGAATATTGTTGATGTGGTTGGTGTTTTAATCTTTGTCATTCATTGGGATGTGGCGAAAAAAAACATTTTTAATTTAATTAACCGGTCATGGTGTAATGTTAATTGGCGCATCGTAAATTAATTCTAACGATACAAACTACTGAACGCTTTACGGATTTTACTATTTTCGCTAAAATGAGCAAACGAAAAGCAGTGATAACGTGCGTACAGCTGTTTGTGGCGTTAAATGTTAATGTAGTATTCAATGTTAAGGTGTTTATGAAAAAGTTTAATTTATTAATTCCCATAATTATTCTATTAAGTGGCTGTTCAAGCGTATCTCCAATAGAAAAAGAAAGTGAAAGCGAATCTCATTTTA
>JBLHNW010000228.1:0-6462 GCA_047622205.1 Paraglaciecola sp. | reverse complement strand
CGAAATGGGGAGTCATTCAAAGCCTCTACCTGGGCGGTCAAATCGATCAAAGTAAATCACTTCTTATAGAACTAACAGACGCTCAACTCACACACAATAAAGCATCCGAATGGCTTGCCAGAATTTGCATAGAAAACAATCAGTATGGTAAAGCAGAAGAATATATGGAGAAGATCCAAGAAGGGGAAATGTCTATCCCGGCTGCTCGTCTAAAAGCTTATATCTATCAGGCGCAAGAGAAAGGTGATGAAGCAATTAATTTGCTGGAAAAAAAGCGTGAATCAAACCGCAGGATCAGAGAACGGTTCGACGAATTATCACTTGACCTTGCCCGTTTGTATCTTACCCAGGCTGAAAATAAAGCACCCAACGAAAGGGAACCTTTGTTACAAGTTGCAAAACTTCTGATTGGTGCAGCGGGTCGTAAGGTTGTAGATCAACAATTAAATATGAAAAAAGCTTATATGTACTCAGTTGCCGCTGTTCTGGCAGGTGACTATGATAAAGCCAACTCTATTCTTTCAAGGCCTGAAATGGCCCATTTTGAAGACGCTGAAGTTTCCACCATGACGGACGCAGTGTTTGCATTGCAAGCAACAGGAAAAATAACGAAAGCCAAGGAGATACTTGCCACTTGCCAACAGAAACTTGTGAGCATTGAGGAAGGGAATGAAAAAACTATTTCTTCTATTTTAGTCGCACAGAGCGAACAAGCACTTGGTGCGGAGAAGCCCCAGGCACTTGCACTGAATAAAGAAGGTTTAGAATGGTATGTGAAAAAGTATTATCTGGAAGCAATCAGATGTTTCTATCAGGCTTATTTGTTATTCCCACGGGAAATCGCCTTTAGCTTGAATTTACTACAGAGTTTAGTTGATGCCCAAATGGCGAATTACGAAGAAATCAATTGCTTGGCATTTTTTGAGGAACTGCAAAAAAGACCACTAAATGATGGAAATCAAAAACGCCTGGACGTTATTGCCATTAAGGTGAGTAAAGACAGAACCCGATTTGTCGCTGCTGGGGATGAAAAGTAGGACGTTCGACCCAAATAATGGTCCGAGCCAATGGATATGTTGAAACGAATATTTTTACCTTATATTCCAAAGATATATGCTTAGCTCATTGACATCACCACTTAAAGTTAAAGTCAGAAACTTACTTATTTCAGAAAAACTGTAAAGATAAATCGGAAAAAACTTTACCCCGCGTCGCCAATCAGCTACATTTTACCTATTGAAAATGAAGCCAGTGGATAAGTAGTATGGCCTTTAGAAAAAAATTTGATGGGAAGTTGCTGCAAGCTCAGCGAAAAAAGACTCCATTCTCACAAGAGGAATTTGGTGAAATCATTGGTATTAGCCGTGAGACCGTCTCGGCAATCGAGAATGAAAAACAGGGTACTATCGAAAACATCAGTATGGAAATTGTCAGAAAATGGCATGAGACCTGCGAATCCTATGTTGACTCACAAGAAAAACTGACATTTAAACACTATATCTTTCAATATTTCGGCTTTTAACTATGGTGCTTAGGCACTACACCAGCATCGCCCTAAATATCATAATCATAGGCACCTGTGTTGTCTTAGGCATATATACTTTCGGTGTCCCTCTGTTGTTCGACAGTCTAAGTGCGTTATTCTTTCTTGTTGTCGCATTCTACTACCGTAGAGACGTTAACATTATGACTGTATGTGTTCTGTTAATCCTAGAAAGCGTTCTGATTAATGCCATCTTTGTACTCTCCACAAATAGCTACTTTTGGATCGTTGCGGCGTATTTGGCGACCGCAATAACTCTTTGGCAAGTGCGCCAGGATAAACTGACAAGAATCATTCTCTTGTTTTTCGTTATTAGCGTCAGCTTAGAAATCTACTGGTATGTTGTAGGGTATGAAGGGCCGCAAATTTATTTTTATTTCCTAAAGATCAGCATTTATTTACTCGTACGATTCTTATTGTTATACCGACCACATGGACTAAATTACTTTCTTAATTCTGGCGCATCGATTTTACGCCTGGACTGGTTTGTCTATCAAACTAAGGCCGGTATGTGTTTAATTGAATGTGCTATGATTTCTGAGTATTTACTAAGGCATACATTCTCAGTTAAACCTATGTTGATGTACAACTATTACCAGTACATCATGCAGGGATTAAGCGTTTGGATTATATGGTTGGTGTTAAGAGAGGCCATAAAAATTTATCGGAAAAATGTCATCAATATTTAAAAACTTTTAATTTTTCTCAGTGTCGCCATAATGGGGTGTGGATTTAAATCCACATAACACCAAACCCAATCGGAGTAGACATTATGAAAAACGTAAGTAAAAAGTTATTTTTGAGCACATTGATTGCCACCGCATTAGTTTTATCCGCCTCTGCAAATGCCAATGGCACCAAAAAACCACCTTCATTTTCGTTATTAGAATTTAACACCTCGATACTTATAACTGAGAGGGCAGAATAATATTAAGCAGATTAATTCTATAAAAAAGTGTGGATTTATTTCCCAGTTAGCATCACTAAATTTTTTGATTGAATCTTAATGAAATGGAAGTGGTTATTCCCACTAGTATTCGCCTGGCAGGCCAATGCAGACAATCTGCAGGTTACTTTTGTTGTGCCTGATGGCACAGGACCTCTATTTTGGAACCTTGTTGCAGATGTAGGTCGCAGTGTCGCAGATGATCTGGATGTCGATATCGAAGTCGTGCACAGCGCAAGCAATCGATTTGATTCCAAACTCGCGATAGAAAAAATTTTACAACGTAAAACTAAACCAGACTATATTATATTTCGACCTTTTCATGGCAACGCAGTGAATGTATTTGATTTACTCGAATCGGAAAAAATTCCTTTCGTGACGCTGGAACAAGCGTTTTCTGGCGAAGAAGAAAAAGCCATCGGTTTGCCGCAACAAAAATACAAGTATTGGTTAGGTCAAATTAATTATGATAATAAAGCTGGTGGTGAGCTATTAACCAATGCATTACACAAGCAACATCTAAAAAGCATGCCCAAGCAAACCATGAATATTATTGGTATTGGTGGTGACTTTGACGCGGTTTCAAAATCTCGACAAGTCTATCTTGAAGGTTTGTACAAAGGTAAAAAAGATATAGTGGTGAATCAAATCATCCCCATGTATTGGTCACCAATTACCGTCGAGCAAAGCATGGCCGGACTTCATCAGCGATATCCTAATACCAATGTTTATTGGTGTGCCGGGGACCAAATGGCGTTAGAAGTCATACGCCAATTAAAATTGTTAATTCCCAATGAAAGTAAACGAATATTAATTGGTGGATTTGATTGGTTGCCAAAAGCCCTGCAGAAGCTTAAATCAGGCGATATGACCGCTTCCGTAGGTGGGCATTTTCTGATGGCCGGAGCAGCTGTGCTAAAAATTGTCGATTACCATAACGGTATCAATTCGTTTTTGAACAACCCAAAGCCTCAACTATTTGAACTTATTGACAACGAAAATGTTGATATCTACTTACCGTTTCTAGACAAGGCTCCGTGGCCAGAAATCGATTTTAGGCAGTTTTCTCATTCTAAAAGAAAACAGGCCACAGCACTAAAGTTAACAGTAGCAAATCTATTACAGGCTTACCAAAAAATACCCGTAAAGCCTAAAGACCATTAGTGTTGAGCCGGGTTCCACTTGAAGCCAACGCCGTGCTTGGTTTTGTGAACGACTACTGCATCATGACTCGCTTTAAAACTTAAGTTTGGATTGCGATTAAATTTAATCGTTACCGACTTAATATTACCTATTCTATTTTGGCAATTTTTTACAAAAATGCCACCTGAACACATATTCTCTGTTTCAAACTCACCATATTTTTCTTTGCCCTTCCATAGTTCAACTCGTTCATTTGTTTGTGAACGTTCAGCATATCGATTTTCCATGATCCCCCCCGTAATTTTCAATAATTAAATGGTAACTTGCTACAAATCTTTAAGCGCTATTTAAATTATAGTTATTCTTAGAAAAAGCACTACACAACTGTGTTGACATTTATGCTAAGCCATTAAAATATATATGAATATTATTTAAACTTTAACAACTAACAGCATGAATTTATCGGTAATTATATTAACCTGCATTTATTGCAAACGTTTAACAGGCCCTCACTAAGCTTTGTTACAGTAACGTTGTCAGTGAAGTATTCACGCTTTGGCTGCGACCTCAACGGTTTCGGTGTTGCGTGGGATGCCACCTGCAATCATGTGAATCAACGGATCACCGATAGAGTGCATCAAGAATAATTGATAAGACACTCATACATATTTGCAAAAAAATCGAACGTGTTTTAGCTTTGAGTATGGATAGCGAGTAAGGGATGGTGATTTATGCCTCAGGCTCTCAAAAACATTTAATAAAGACACCCATATTAATTTTTTAATTGAGACAACTCCTTGAGTATGGTTCGGTTTTTTAGAACATTGAAGTGCATGTCTAGGTGATTGAAATTTGTGTTTAGCTGCAGTTTGACTAGCATGCAAGAGCAAGGCTGCCATTTTGCTATCGGTCCTTCATCACAATTACTACAGAGAATTCCGCAGATTGAAGGCATTATTAGACGGGCCGTTCTTGATGGTGAATTCCAACGCATTAGATCTGATCACTATCGAGAGTTGAATAGTAAGACAAATTAATTTGATGTCATATTTGGGCGTGAGTTAGAAGTAAAACAGCAGGCTATTAGCAACCCTTCCCTATAATTAGACGAGCAATTACCAAAACAGTCACGATAAAAGTTGACCTAAAATTAGGATGATTGCCTAAGCGTATTTGTTATCAATTGCACAACTTATTTTTTTGGTTATTGGCGATTTCAAGCCAAAATAGAACATATTTCACTCAAGCCAAGCACTGAAAAAAGTAATCATAACTCATATTAAAAAAGGCGATGACCATCCGGACAAGCGCCTTATTTTTCGGATACTACAATCTAATTACTAATCAACAAACTCCGGCAGTTTAAATTCAATTGGCTGGGTCGTTATTGGCGTACCCCGCATAAATTGCTGAATGGTTTCAGTCACTTTTGGCGAAAGCATAAATAGATTGTGTCCAGCATTTTTGACAATTACATGAGTCAAGTCAGTTAATCCTTGAGTCGCTTCAACTTGGCTTTGAATATAGGTTCTGCCATCCAGCGTGCCGGTCAGTAACAGGGTTGGTACGTCACTGCGTGGGAATTGCCTAAATTCATCCCCCAGATCTAAACTTAAAATAGCTTTGTTCAAGTGTGGCATTGGAAAATTCAATAACTTACCCACTAGCGAGTTTTCAGCTTGCTGGTTAAAAAGGTTTAGTCTCTCATCGGTAATTCCGGATGCGATATCCATTGCAAATGACATGACATCAAATGAAATTGCACTGTCATCAAGTCCTGCTCGTTTAATGATTGGCGGCAACACCTGAGTCATACCTTGATCAAGCGCACTATAGAGTTGTAAAAGTTGTGGCACTGCACGATGTGGATCAGCAATCATCGCCGATGCAATTCCCTGCATATGCGCCCGCTGAAAAAGAAAATCAATTGGCTCACCTTGTGTTTGCGGCAATTTGAGTGCAATCGGATTTGTATCAAGTTTGTGGTGAACTTGACGGATCAGAGCCTTGATGTCAGGATAGGTTTTAGCGGCCTTAGGCTGTTGGTCGATGGCAGTTTGTAAGCGCTCAAAATAGGCGTCTGTACGTGACGGTAGCTTAACCGTTTGATTTAGCCCTTCGGCACTGGCGATAATCACTTTATCGATTTTGCCCGACATGGTTTTTAAGCTGGCTAATGCCAAATGGCTACCATAGGAAATCCCCCAAAGGCTTACTTTTTCTGCGGTAAAGTGCTGTCTCAATTGCTCAATATCTTCAACGCTCTGCAACGTTGTGTAACCCAAGGGGTCAATGCCCTGCTCTTTCCAAAATTCAATACATTCCTTAGCAGCTAGCCGATAGTGTTCAGTGACCATCGGCTCAGTTAACACTTGGTTTAGCGGCATTTTCTGGCTAGAAGTGCATTTTGGAGCAGTTTGCGACTTACCAGTGCCACGTTGATCCAAAGCAATCACATCACCAAATTCTCGCATCGCCATAAATAAGGGAAATCTAAATCCAGGATAACTCGCAGTTAAAATTCCTGAACCACCCGGTCCACCAGCTAAGTAAATAATAGGAGAGCCGATTTTGGTGCCTGTTGCCGGAAATCGAACATAACTTAGGGGGATCAAACGGCTATCCGGATCCACACGATTTTCTAATACCTGAATTGTGCCTTGATAGGCATCGACTGATTGTTCACCATTTTTAAAATGGATTGCTTTTTCATTTGGATAAACCTTGCTCGCTGAAGTTTCGCTCGCCAGAGTAGTCTTTGCTGTGGTTAATTCTTCTGATGCATGGGTTAAAATCGGATTACCAAAGCCGAACATAATGAGTAAAAAAA
>JBLHNW010000227.1:0-6480 GCA_047622205.1 Paraglaciecola sp. | reverse complement strand
ACATGCCCGCCACATACAAAAACAAAGCTCTTGTTGAACATATTTATGGCGGTTTGTATTGGGCAGCAACCGGGAAAGGCATTAGCGAGCGCCAATAACCTTTCTATACCCTTCATTCTTGAAACTGTATGTTTGTTGGCTGCATTCATTCGCCCCAATCACTTAGCGGACTAAGCTCATGAGGCCTCATTCATTTGCTGCCGCCAGGCAATTCCAATGATTTTAGGTATATAAGGTGGTGATACTTAAGTTACTTCGAATCTGCCCTACTGGTAAATTTGCTTTCTGCAGTATTAACTTTCACTTTCTCACCACTAGAAATATATTCAGGCACTTGAATAACAAGGCCTGTGGATAGAGTAGCAGGTTTAGTTCTGGCAGTTGAGGACGCGCCTTTTATGGAGGGATCCGTTTCAGTGATAACCAGCTCAACTGCAGCAGGTAATTCTATACCAACGGGCTTCTCATCAACTATGAGTATTTGTAAACCTGTTGTTTCTTCAGTGATAAAAAGTAATTCATCGACAATCACATTTTTATCCAAACTGTAGGGGGTATAATCTTCATTATCCATGAATACATACTCTTCACCATCTACATATGAAAACATCACTTTGTGGCGACTAAAATCGGCAGTGTTTATCATCTCATCTGCTTTAAAACTTTCGTCAGCCTTAGCACCAGTAGCAACTTCATACAAACGCATACGGTAAAGGCTAGCCCCGGCACGACCACTGGGAGTAAGCTTATTAATATCTTTAACTAAATACACTTTGCCATTGTGTTCGATGGCAGCATTCTTTTTTATTTCACTGGCTTTAGGCACAACAATTAATCCTTAATAAAATTTGCCCCTGAAAATAACATGTACTGAACTTTAGGCAAGTGTTGAGCAAAGGAAAAGTTGCCAATAATTGCAAAACGTTTATTTTCACTGTCTTCTGTCGTTTGGAATTGTATACCCAAGTAACTTCAAAACGCGCGTTTTGAAGTTATTTGGGCATAACTAAAGTATCAGTAACAAGATCATGCACAGCACGGCTGTTCTCGATTAAATATCATAGCAATAAGTGAATATCCGCCGAAAAGTATTTTTATTACACTTCTTAACAACGCAGTTGAAATAGCGATTTTATTTAACCCCGCTCGATTTCTTATGGGAAAATTCAAAAGTAACTGACCTAAGGTGCATAGTTTTGCAGTGAAGAAAGCATCGTAAGCAAACAATAACAGTAGAATAACTATAAGTTGCTCAAATGACGCACTTTCAAAAAGCGGGGTATAAGCAGCAACAAGATAAACGCTAACAAAAATAAGCATTAAATCCACAAGTGCCGCGAAGTAACGCTGATACAAGGCCGGGAATTTAACAGGTAATGTGCGGTCGTCAGGTCCACTACCGGGTGTTTATTGCTCTACCATACTGGCCTCTTTAGTGGCTTTGAGCATCAATTTCACTCCTCTTTAATTGCCAATATTCACGTTGTAGACTATCAGTATCTTGTACACTTCACCCTATCATTCAGGTGAACTCCCCCAGGAAAGGACCACTGTGCCTAACCTTTTTTCTGTTTCTACTCTCAGGTGTGCCTCTGCTGCCCGCGCCATTGGATAAATTTTATCAACAACTGGAGCGATCTTACCCTGTTCAATCATTTCTTTGAGTTGCACTAATTCAGATAGTTTTTCTTTAGCAAAAACAAACACCACCTCTTTATCAGAGAATTTTGAAGTAAAAACTGACTTTAACATACAAGATATACGTGGATTTCCAAGTAAATAGCGGCCACTTGGCTTAAGGGATTTCACACTTGCTGAATACGAGCTTAGCGCCACCATGTCAAAAATCACATCATATTTTTTAACATTATTTGTATACGCTTCTTTTGTATAATCGATGAAGTGGTCTGCACCAGTCTTGCGCAACATGTCCTCCTTGAATCCAATGTCAACAGCAGTTACTTCAGCTCCCATTGTCTTAGCTATTTGTACTGCAAAGGTCCCTATACTGCCTCCTGCCCCGTTAATTAATACTGTTTCACCATTCTTGATATTTGCTTTATTTAAAAAATGAAGTGCATTAAGCCCACCCAATGGAACCGCTGCCGATTGTGCGTAGCTTAAATTGTGAGGCAATGGAACTATGGTGTAACTGTCGGGTAAACACAGATATTCCCCATAGGCTCCCATGCGCATTTGACAGCTACCAAAAACCTGTTCACCAACTGCAAACTTAGTCACATTTTTGCCGATCGCCTCGATTTCTCCCGCAAAATATCCACCCAATATTTGATTTTTGGGTTTTTTAATCCCTAGGGCGATTCTCAAGGGCAACCAAAACCAACTAACTGCAAATTTGAAACTGCGCATTTCACAGTCGGATTTTGTCGATTCAGCAGCATGTACTCTAATTAATACTTCATTGTCTTTAGGTACCGGCTTAGCCACGTCCGAAAGCTCCAACACATCTACTGTTCCATAGTTTTTGTAAATAACCGCTTTCATACTGGTCTCTTCTTGGTAAATTATTAAGGGCATCTTAGCGGTATTGGCATTCGACTGATTGCCAAGTTTGTAAGCAAATGCAAACTAATCGACTTTTCTATACGACAAGTAATGTAAAACAATATGAATAGAACCGAATATTAATGGACCAATAAATATATACATATCGACCAGGTTAAATCCGATATGCAATAGTTCACTTTGCGATACAGCACCGCTTATTATTACCAGCAACATAGTTAAGACGCCGAATATCAAACATCGCTGCCTTGTGACCGGTCGAAGCTTTAGTCCCCAACATATTGAGCTTAAGGCCAAGAAACCCGAAACCCCGCCGAGCCCAACCAGTATTAAAGCTAGCGTAAGATAAAGCGGAACTTCCGCAATATTAACCACAGCACTAACAAGACCAAATAGTGCCAAGAGCAGCAAAATAAATGCAGGAGTCCATGCAAATACGGTGGTTAATCCAATAAATAATACCCTGGCATCCATAATTTACTCACTCATTGTATTAATACAGAGACAAAATGTTTTTCAACGATTAGACAATGTACCTTACCTAAGAGACTTCTGTTACGACATATTTCCCGCTTTAAGCTATTTTATTGGCTTTGCTGATCTTATTGATTTGTATGATTTTCTTGATTATTACTAGCCCATCCGCTCACAATGTAGAACAAGTGCTTAAAAACGTTGATTGGATAGGTATATGGATGATTCGCTAATTTGGACTGAACGAAAATTTAGTCAAAAAATTAAACGTGAGGGTGATCACCGTTCACCATTTCAAAGAGACAAAGCGCGAATTCTGCATTCAGCGGCATTTCGCCGCCTTCAAGCTAAAACTCAGGTACTTGGGGTCGGTATGAGTGACTTTTATCGAACCAGATTGACTCATTCCCTCGAAGCCTCACAAATTGGTCAAGGCATTGCAGCGCAATTACGCAGTAAATATCCAGAGCTAACTCAACAACTCGGCTTGAGTGATACTTTGATAGAAGCGCTTTGTTTAGCTCATGATATTGGTCATCCACCCTATGGTCATGGTGGTGAAGTCGCGTTAAATTATATGATGCGCGATCATGGTGGTTTTGAGGGAAACGGGCAAACGTTTCGAATTGTCACCAAACTTGAACCATATACCCTCGATTTCGGCATGAACCTCAGTCGGCGTGCACTTTTGGGCTTAGTGAAATATCCTAATTATCTTGTTCGATTAAATAATCGTCCCACCGAATGCAGCGTTTCAGACAATGGATCACACAGACAAATAAAGGCCGGTATCTGGCATCCACCAAAAGGTTTATATGATTGTGATAGTGAAATATTTGATTGGCTATTAAATCGATTTTCAAACAACGACCGCGATCTATTTACTCAGTTCGAAACGAAAAAAGATAATCACCACAAAACCCGTTACAAATCGTTTGATTGCTCGATTATGGAATTGGCTGACGATATTGCCTACGGGATCCACGATTTGGAAGACGCGATCGTCATGGGTATCGTCAATCAACAGCAATTTGAAGAAGAAGTTGTTAGACCTATTCAAGATATTCAGGATTGTTGGATAAGCCAAAATATAAGTCAATTAGCCAGTAAATTGTTTAGCCATTATCACCACGAACGCAAGGATGCCATTGGCGCATTGGTTAATTGTTTTATTACCAGCATAGAAATTGCCCAAACAGAACCAGAGTTTGAGCATAACTTACTTAGGTACAACGCCATATTTCCCACCCATTATCATGACGCTTTAAGTGTTTTTAAAACATACGTGTTTCAACGAGTGATACGCAAGCCAGAAATCCAACTATTGGAATATAAAGGTCAACAAGTGGTCATGGAGTTATTTCAAGCTTTCGCCTCTGATCCACAGCGATTACTGCCAGAGAATACTCGTAAACGCTGGGCTAAAGCTCATGCCGAAAACAATGGGCATCGGGTTATTTCTGATTATATATCAGGCATGACGGATGGTTTTGCCGCCAAACTTTATACAAATTTGTTTCTGCCATCCAGCGCAGGTTCAAACGACAAGTTTGGGAGTTAGGATGTCTGTGATAAAAATGTGATGTAATTTTTGCACTAATTTCGCTGTCTTTCGTACATACTAAATAAACGTAACAGTTGAGATATAAAGATGCTAATTCGCACTCCCAAAAAAAGTGAAGCAAAAGAACATCAGGTTACCGATGAGAACATCTATCGGGACAGACGACGTATACTTAAGTCGATGGGTTTTTTGGGCGCAAGTGCCTTGCTTGTAAGTGGACAATCCAAAGCAATTAATTTTTTTGGCAATGACGAAGAAAAACAATTTAAAACCAAAGCGCTTGAATATACAAAAGCATCTACCTATGTCACAGATGAAATATTGACGCCAGAACAAAAAGTCATTTCTCACAATAACTTTTATGAGTTCGGTACCGCAAAGTCTGATCCAATTAACAATGCACAAGAGTTTAAAGTCGATCCCTGGTCACTAAGTATCGATGGATTGGTTGAAAGCCCTTATAAACTTGGCTATGAAGATTTGTATAGTCATTTTAGTCTGGAAGAACGCATTTATCGTATGCGTTGTGTTGAAGCATGGTCAATGGTTATTCCCTGGATTGGTTTTCCCCTAGCCGCAATTCTCGCGAAAGCAAAACCACTAAGCTCTGCAAAATATGTGGCCTTCGAAACACTTTATGATCCCAAGCAAATGCCTGGACAAAAAAGTCGTTTCAGCGGTGGAGGGATTGATTATCCATACGTCGAAGGGTTACGTCTGGACGAAGCCATGCACCCTTTAACATTAATGTCTGTAGGCCTGTATGGAAAGACTTTACCTGCACAAAATGGTGCACCAATTAGATTGGTAACCCCCTGGAAATATGGTTTTAAAAGCATTAAGTCTATTACTCGCATACGTTTAACAGACAGAAAACCGCCCACAACCTGGAACATATTGGCTTCCGGAGAATATGGGTTTTATGCAAATGTGAACCCTGAAGTTTCTCACCCAAGATGGAGTCAGGCCAGTGAACGCAGACTTACGACTGGAGGGTTATTTACCCGCAATCGAATCCCCACGCAAAAATTTAATGGCTACGAGGAAGTAGCGCCACTTTATGCAGGTATGAACCTCGCAAAACAGTTTTAGTCCGTTTATATGAATATCAAATATCGCTTAAAAGCGTTACATATTACTGTACTCAAGGTAGTCATTCACCTGTCTGCATTAATTCCTATTTTTATAATTTATTGGCAAGCATTTAGTGATGACTTAGGAGCTGACCCTGTTGAAGCCATCCTCCACTTCACTGGTATAGGCGCTTTCAACTTACTGCTGCTGTCCTTACTTGTCTCACCATTAGCCAAAATCTTACGACAAGGCATATTAGTCAATGTCAGGCGTTTACTGGGTTTATACACGTTTTTCTATGCTTTTTGCCATTTTACCAGTTACATCGTTTTTGAACTTCAGCTTGAATGGGGATTATTACTCTCTGAAATTATTAAGCGTCCCTATATCACTGTCGGTTTTGTTGCACTGCTGGTGCTAACCAGTCTAACAGTAACCTCTAACAGGGCAGCACAACGTAAGTTAGGTACAAAGTGGCAAAAACTACATAACTGGGTGTATCTGGCAAGCCTGCTTGTTGCCTTACACTATATCTGGTCGGTTAAATCTGATTTGGTACAGCCGATAATTTACTGGTTGCTACTGATTACCTTGTTGACATTTCGACGAGAGAAGTTGCTACGTAAGATCAAAGCCTTTCTGCGTAAAAGACAACAAAAAGGTAAAAATTCGAAAAAAGAACTTGCATGATTATTTATACAGTACTACTGTATATACAACCACTGTATAAATATTCACTAAATAAGGTGAGGTCATGGCAAGTTTACACGCATTCGTTCCGGCACAAGATCAATCAGCATTTTTGAAGGTATCAATTCAACAACAAAACCGTCTGAGTAGCC
>JBLHNW010000226.1:0-6494 GCA_047622205.1 Paraglaciecola sp. | reverse complement strand
AAAATGCCCTTTTTCTATTCTATACCGGTTGTCTTTGTCTTGGGTTAAGGGACTGGCTGAGGGAAACCGATCAATCAAAAACTGACGGAGGCTATTTCTAATCTCCATTTTTAGTAAACCAACCCTGCGAGTAGGCAGAGTTGCAATTTATTCATACTATTTTGTACAATTATCTGCGACGCTTAATTAAGCTTCCGTGTTGTCATTCACCTTATATTTCCTTTCGTTAAACGTATACCCCTTGTTGAAATTCTTCTAATTGTTAAGTTAAAAACTTCTTAATCGGGGAAACACGAATGAAATCTAAAGCTTTAATAATGATGCTATCTGTATCAGTTTTAGGATGGGCAGGTACGTTATCTGCGAGTAATTTTACTCAGGAAAACGTGCAAGAATCTCAGAAAATTATCAATCAAACACTTCAAGCATATGGGGGTGCGGAAAAAGTTCAAGGGCTTGTGCAGCTCGTAGTGGATTATGATGTTACAAATGTTGCAGGTGGTCAAAGCCGCAAGCCAGAACCTCCCTGGGATACCAGCAAAGGAGATAGAGTAACGGCGTTTGATTTTTCGAACAGAATAACAGTGACCAAATTTAGCGGTGATGGGGCTGGGGGGAAGTTTGCGGGATCAAATATTGTTAATGGAGAACAAAGTGTCAATCTGAATCACATTCTCAAAACTAGTGCAAAAGTTACCTCCCCCGATTTTGATATAGCTGCGGGGCCGAGTTTGCGCTCTAACGGCACTTTGCTACTAAAACGTCTTCAGCAATTCTCGGGAAGCGCCAGATACCTCGGAGAAACCCTATTAAAAAATCGTAAACATGATTTGTTAAGTTTTACCATGCCCGGCGGCCCTGCTATTACCTTATATATTGATCAGAAAACACATCTGATTAACAAGAGTGAAAGGATGGTCGGTACGCTTTTGGTGGAATACTTTTTCTCTGATTACAAGTCGATTGATGGCCTGCTACTGCCATTTGAAAACTCTTATACGGTTAACGGAGTACCTTCTCAAACTTTTACCGCAGAGTCCTACGAAATCAACAGTCCACTAGATGATATGTTAGTGATGCCAAAGGATTATCAGGAAATAACTGCCGCGCCACCACAAGATATGAAAACCCATGTTCTGGCTGACGGTGTGTATTGGGTAACGCAAAATAGTCAAAATAGTCTGTTTGTGGAATTTGAAGATCATTTGATGATGATCGGCGGTTTACCTGGAGTGACTCAACGTATTGCAGAGATCAAAAAGACGGTGCCTGATAAGCCGGTGAAATACACTGTGATGACTCATCATCACAGTGATCACATTGGTGGCAGCCAGGAAGTAAACGATGCGGGCATCACTTTTATTACAGTGAAGGAACACAAGCAGGTTATTCTTGAGGCAATTGCAGAAAAGGATCGGACTAAAGCCGACTTCGAATTGCTTAAAGAGCGTAAAGTCTACGCAGACGAAAGCCAACGTCTGGAAATTTATGATATCGGGCCAACGCCTCATACTGAACATTTCTTGTTAGCTTTTCTACCAAAACAAAACATCATTTTTGAAGCGGATCATTTTGGCGTGTCGGCTACTGGTCCCATGCCTTACCGCAATTCCAATATAGAGTCCCTGGTCGAATCGATCAAAAAACGCGGACTTAACGTCAAGCATATTACTTCTGCTCATGGCAACAGAGCGACGACTTTCGCCCAGTTAATGGAGTCATACAACAAAACACTTTAAATAGGCAATCTATTGAGGGAAGAATTCTCTTCCCTCAAAAATTTAATGTTGCAATGTAAGTTATCGATAACTTCTAGCGCCAGACAATCTCTTTCTAGCAAAAATCTCTAACATCGATTATTGTACTTTTCATCTCGTTTAATAAGGTTACAGATATGATTAAAATCCTGGCGTTTACAGGTAGTGGTAGAAAAGACTCTTACAATAAAAAGGTAGTTAAAGTAGCTGCTCAGGGAGCCACTGAAGCTGGCGCTGAGGTGACGATTATTGATTTAGCTGACTTTGACATGCCCATTTTCAATGAAGATCTGGAGTCGAAAGAAGGTATGCATCCCGGAGGACAAAAATTTAAAGAATTACTAATCAAACATGATGGTTTTTTAATTTCCTCACCTGAATACAATAGTTCTTATAGTGCTCTTTTGAAAAACAGTATTGATTGGGCTTCTCGTCAGGTCGAGGGAGAAGTGCCTATGCAAGCCTACAAAGGTCAAGTCGCCGGTATTATGGGCGCCTCTCCAGGCGCATTGGGTGGCCTGCGCGGCTTAGTAAACTTGCGTATGTTGTTAGAGAATATTGGTGTAATGGTGCTGCCTGGTCAAAAGGCCGTCGGTAAAGTTCATACACTATTAGACGACAATGGCGAGTTAACAGATGAAAGAACCCAAGTTGCACTGAAAAATATCGGCAAAGAGTTGGTAAATACTCTGAGTAAACTTAAAGCCTAAGGTACATTTAGCGGCTGTTGGATGTTTTTCAAATTCCGACTGTGAACTTACCTGAGCTTATCTGCATTTACTCATCAAGATACTTTGGTGAAGTTAATGGTGTGTCTGTCTAGGGTGAAATCATTGCCAGCGATTCGCCTGGTGTGAACTGGCACCAGGCTTAGCTTGTTTATAA
The DNA here is from genome assembly GCA_047622205.1 of Paraglaciecola sp. Lineage (GTDB taxonomy): Bacteria > Pseudomonadota > Gammaproteobacteria > Enterobacterales > Alteromonadaceae > Paraglaciecola. Next base: position 3,852 of record JBLHNW010000226.1, on the reverse strand, counting down.
GTTATGCATTGAACAAGCGTTCGCCGCGCTATTATTCATTGACAAAATCCGTTAAAATCCGCGCCCGGTAATCAGAACCTTGACCTTAAGATTTATGTTTGAAATCAATCCAGTACAAAATGCCCTCGCGGATATAAAACAACGTAGCGATTCGCTTCGGGGGTATCTTTGACTTTGATCAAAAGAATGAACGCCTGGAAGAAGTTAATCGCGAACTAGAAAATCCTGATGTGTGGAATGATCCGAAACGTGCTCAAGCCTTAGGTAAGGAAAAAGTCGCTTTAGAGTTAGTGGTAGAAACCATTGTCCAGCTTGATCAAGGCGTAGAAGATGTTGAAGGTTTAGTTGAACTTGCCGTTGAAGCCGAAGATCAAGATACTTTTGACGAGGCCCAGGGTGAGCTAGCGGATTTGATGACTAAGCTTGATGCTTTAGAATTCAGGCGTATGTTTTGTGGCCCCAATGACGAAAATGACGCCTATCTCGACATCCAGTCTGGCTCTGGCGGCACCGAAGCCCAGGATTGGGCAAATATGATACTACGTATGTATTTGCGCTGGGGTGACGCACACGGTTTTAAAACAGAATTGATTGAAGTGTCAGATGGAGATGTTGCAGGCATTAAAAGTGCGACTATTCGTTTTTCCGGTGAATACGCATTTGGTTGGGTACGTACCGAAACTGGGGTACACCGCTTGGTGAGAAAGTCTCCTTTTGACTCGGGGAGTCGCAGACATACTTCATTTGCCTCTGCTTTTGCTTACCCTGAAGTGGATGATGATATTGAAATTGAAATTGATCCCTCGGATTTGCGGATAGATACCTACCGAGCTTCTGGCGCAGGTGGTCAGCACGTTAACCGCACAGACTCTGCGGTGCGCATAACCCATGAACCGACTAATATTGTGGTGCAGTGCCAAAATGATCGCTCGCAACACAAGAACAAAGCACAAGCCATGAAGCAGTTAAAAGCCAAACTGTATGAGCATGAAATGCAAATTCAAAATGCTGAGAAACAGACTTTGGAAGATGGTAAGTCAGACATTGGTTGGGGCAGTCAAATTCGTTCATACGTATTAGACGACTCACGTATTAAAGATTTGCGCACCGGTGTGGAAACCCACAACACTCAAGCAGTGTTAGACGGTGATTTAGACAAATTTATTCAAGCCAGTTTAAAATCTGGCCTGTAAGCCCTTTGTATATTAATTATCAATATAGCTAACAAAAATCAGGAAAGTCGATGACCGATCACCAACAAGATGAAAATAAACTCATTGCTGAGCGCCGTGCCAAGCTGTCACAAATTCGTGAGAATTGCCCTTCAAATGGGTTTCCGAATAATTTTCGTCGGGAGTTTTACAGTGCCGATCTGCAAAATGAATTTGGCGAGTTTGAAAAACCGCAATTAGAAGAACTCGCTAAAGTGGTTAGTATCGCAGGACGCATCTTGGCAAAACGCGGGCCTTTCTTGTTATTGCAGGATATGAGTGGGCGTATCCAATCTTACGCTTCAAAGGCCACCCAAACAGATATAAAGGAACGTTATGGCAGCCTGGATATTGGTGACATCATCGGTGTTAAGGGTGTATTGAAGAAGTCCGGCAAGGGCGACTTGTATGTGGATATGGCCGAGTACCAACTGTTGACTAAATCACTTCGTCCACTGCCAGAAAAATTTCATGGCTTAGCTGATCAAGAAACTAAATATCGCCAGCGTTACGTCGATCTGATCACCAATCAGCAAACTCGTGACACCTTTGTGATCCGCAGTAAGGTGGTTAGCGGTATACGCAATTTCCTACTTGAGCGCAATTACATGGAAGTGGAAACTCCCATGTTGCAGATTATTCCCGGTGGTGCCACAGCCAAGCCTTTCACGACACATCATAATGCGCTGGATATCGATATGTATTTACGTATCGCCCCAGAATTGTATTTGAAGCGTTTAGTTGTCGGTGGCTTTGAGCGAGTATTTGAAATTAACCGAAATTTCCGTAATGAAGGACTGTCTACTCGACATAACCCTGAATTCACGATGCTGGAATTTTATCAGGCTTATGCCGATTATCAGGATTTGATGAATTTAACCGAAGAGATGTTGCGCACTGTTGCCCAAGATGTATTGGGTACAACCGTGGTTAAAAATACCATAAAAGACAATGATGGTAATATCATTGAAGAAAAATCTTATGATTTCAGCCAGCCTTTCCAACGCTTGACAATGGGGGATGCCGTTATTAAATATTGGCCTGAAGCCAACGTTGACGCAATTAAAGATCCAGAGAACAATCTTGAAGCGTTAAAAGTGATGGCAAAACAATTACACATTAAAGAACCAGAAGTTGATGGTATTTGGGGCGCGGGTAAGTATTTGTGTGAAATTTTTGAAGCGACTGCTGAAGAACAACTCGACCAACCTACTTTTATTACCGCTTATCCCTGGGAGGTCTCTCCTCTGGCCCGCCGTAATGACCAGAACACCTTTGTCACCGATCGCTTCGAGTTTTTCGTAGGTGGGCGGGAACTGGCAAATGGTTTCTCTGAATTAAATGATGCAGAAGACCAAGCCGCTCGTTTTCGTAAGCAGGTTGAAGAAAAAGATGCTGGCGACGATGAAGCGATGCATTTCGACGATGACTATATTCGCGCTCTGGAATACGGTTTACCACCCACAGCAGGTGAGGGCATAGGTATTGATCGTTTGGTGATGTTATTTACTGACAGTCCTACCATTAAAGATGTGATTTTGTTTCCGCATATGAAACCTGAAGCAACAACTAGTTAGACGAGTGACTGCTAAACTCAAAACTGGTAGCCAAAATACCCCCTTAAAAGCCCAATAACGTTTTAGTTTTGGGCTTTTTTACAAATTAATACTTAGCTTCAAGTTGCTTAATGGCATTGAACAGTTGGTTATTGTAAGGGGTCTCTACTGCATATCTGCGACCTTGTTCAATAATATAGCCGTTAATGAAGTCTATTTCTGTCTGACGTTCGAAGACAATATCCCTGTTCATGGACGAGAAATTAGCGGCGGTGTTATGTATTACCTGAAAAACATTTTCTAGAAGCTCAGATTCACTGATTGGGTATCCGCACGCTTGCATGACGCGAGCCGTTTCATGACACATATGTTGGATCGTCTGCTGATATTTGCGCTCGCTAAGCTCACCATTGTTAATTTGATTAATCGCGGTGAGAGGATTGATAATCGCGTTTATAGCCAGTTTACGCCAAAGGGCTAGTTGTACATCCTGATGCCAGGTCCAAGGACTCAGGAGCGATGCCAGAAGAGTTTCTACTTGTACCGAGTACTTCCCCTTCACTTGGCTCACCCAACCTCCATGAGTTTGCCCCAGTCCCGTCTCAGTTAGACTATTTTGATCAGATTTATAAGCACCATAACTGGTGGTGGCAGCCACTATTGGGTTGTTAGGAAATAGCGACTTTACTCCGTCGATAGTACCCATTCCATTGTGCAGCAACACGATAGTATGTTGTGGACGAATGTGTGGCATCAACTGTTTGAGTGCGAAGTTAATTTGATACGCCTTCAGGGGGAGCAGAACAATATCGAAATCCCCGGGACTATCCATTTTACGAACTTCAGGAGTGAATCGCCGTTTCCGTCCATTCAAATGGATAAGGGAAAGTTCAAATCTCTGACCTATGCGAGTTAGTAAGGTATACGCTATTTTGTTGTCACTGGCGCTTGCAGCAACAAGGTTGCCTATTGCTCCGTTACCGACAATAGAGAGTTTCAAATTATTCACTCTAAATTTAGCGCAGTTAGATAGGCAACAGTCATATACCCATACTTAGTTTTCCGGCACTTGAATCGGCTGTTTG
>JBLHNW010000225.1:0-6512 GCA_047622205.1 Paraglaciecola sp. | reverse complement strand
TGCCCCAAAGTTTCCTGTATTAACTTTTTACCTACATGTATATTATCCAGTTTTGCATTTTGCAATTTAGTGCCAAGTAAATTGGTTCCTTCAAGATTTGCACAATGCAGGTTAGCGCCTTTAAGGTCTGCTTTCATCAGTGAACCATTGTTGATGGTCATATTAAAAAGGTGAGCATCTTTTAAATTGGCCCGATAAAAATCGCTATCAGAAAAATCGAAGCCTACGCTCTTATTTCTATTGACCAAATCGATGCCCTGCAGATTGCTTTTACTAAGCTTAAGTCCTTTAGTCAATCCGCCTGTGCGAGCATAAACCTGCAATTTATCAGTCAAATTCAATCCGGATTTGTCTGCCTCAGCGTCATGCCAAAAACACAAGCCATTGCCAAGAGCCAGTCCCTGACAAGTTTCATTTTCCCGTGACACAAATTTGCATTGATCTGTCATATTTGCTTTCACCTTAATTTGGATACTTTTAGTTTAGCAGTTGACGGTAAAATCGAAGCTTGCGTGTCAACCTTGGCGGTTTTTTAAAAGCGTAGCTAAGCAGTAATCAGAAAAAATAAATTTATCGATGGGGGAATCACCCAGGCAATCATTACAAAGCAATAAAGCATTTGGGCTCATCTAAATACGGATGTCCGAGTAAATATTTTTATTATTATCGACAACCTTGAAAAGCTGAAAACGAGAAGGTTTTGCAGTAAAGCGGGCTGCTCATACGGTGAATGGGGTTGAGCCACGTCTGATCCGTTGCTAGTGTTGTTATCGCTTTATCTGATTCAATATATTTAACAGAAAAATGTAGGGCGACTGCAGACGGTATCATTTATAGGTTCGTAAGCACTAACGAATAACGGTGCTCATATTCCCTCGACGACTCGATTCCAATGGATTCCGGATAAGCGGATATTCCATAAAAAGCACGACTGCTCGTACTAATATCTCGAGCAACGCAGCACAGGGCTATATGCAATTATTGTTGAGCAATCCTGTCGCAAATAGAAATGAATTTATTGAACGCCAATATTAGGCACTCTATACGAGGCTGTATCTTATGATAACGATTAAAACCCCCTTACTACGTGTGTCATATTTAGCGGTATTAACCACTTTGACAGCCTGTGGCGGTAGCTCTAGTGCGCCTACTCCGACGCCCGCTCCGACGCCAGCTCCGACGCCAGCTCCAACACCAACGCCAACGCCGGCTCCAACACCAACACCGACACCAACTCCGACACCAAGCCCGGTAGGATTAGACCAGCTACATACTCAAGGTACCCAATGGCTTAAAAGTGATGACAGTCCAATTCTTCTAAAGGGTACTAATCTGGGAAACTGGTTGTTACAGGAATTTTGGATGATGAATCAATCGGCTAATACTGAAGCGACTGACCAATGCAGGTTGGAAGCTAAGTTAGATGAGCGTTTCGGTTTTGATGAGCGTGAGCGATTAATGGATGTGTTCCGCGATAACTGGGTAGGAGAACGTGATTGGGACATCATGCAAAGTTTCGGCATGAATGTGATTAGATTACCTTTCATCTGGAATCTAATAGAAGATGAAAACAACCCCATGACACTGCGTGCAGATGCCTGGCAATACCTTGATTACGCTATTGAAAAAGCGGAAGAACACGGCATGTATGTGATTCTTGACTTGCATGGCGCAGTGGGCGCCCAGGATGTGCTGGATCACTCCGGATGTGCGGGAAAAAATCTATTTTGGGGCAGCCCTGAGTTTCAAGAACGTACTACTTGGTTGTGGCAACAGATAGCAGAACGCTACAAGGATAATGGCACAGTTGCGGCATACGGATTACTCAATGAACCCTGGGGAACCGACCCGGATAATCTGGCAGATGTGATGCTAAACCTGCATGACGCAGTTCGCGAAACGGACGGAGAAAAAATCATTGTTTTGCCGGGACACAACTCCGGTATCGATGCATACGGTAACCCCGATTCCTTTGGCGGGACCAATATCGCTTTTGAAATGCATTTCTACCCAGGTATTTTCGGCTGGGGTGAACCTAACTACGAAACACATCGTGATTGGCTTTCATGTGGTGAGGATGGTAACAGCGGTGTGTGTGAATGGAATGCTCGTATGCAAAGTTTAGATTCACCACTTCTAATTGGTGAGTTTCAACCCTGGGCAAATCTTGGAGCTGAATTTGGTGCTGCCAATGCTCGCGCCAGTTACGATAAATATGCAGAATTCGATTGGGCAGCGACCAGTTGGTCATATAAAGTTTTGAATGCTAATGGTGGCCAGGGTCAGGGCACCTGGGGCATGGTTACCAACAAAAAATCAGGCCTCGGTTTAGTCGCAAAATCCTCTACTTGGGTTTGTCCGGGTTGGGACAGTAGTTTCGAAGATGCTTGCGAGACACCTGCAGATACAATTTCTCCAGTTATCGACGGTATGCAAACCTATTATCTGGTAGTCAAATTTGGTGCTTGTTGTGAAGGCAACCTTGATACATCTGTAGATAAGATCAGTCTGCAAGATGATATGGGCAACGAACTAGTACTTAACGGTAACTTTGGCTCGGCTAGCGATTGGACGGTATGGAATGCCAGTGGTGCACCCAGCCTTGATTTCAATTATACCGAAGCAAGTGGACTGCCTACTGGTGCGGACGGACCTGCTCTGAGAATGTCCGGGGATACAACAGCGGATGTTGTGGAAATTAACGGCGGTATTTACCAAGCCATAACACTTGAGGGCGGCAAAAATTATACGTTTTCAGGTGTATTTAAAGACAACGGTAGCGCAAGCTCTTGGGCCGAGTTTTACATCGTTTCAGAACAACCGACTGACGGCGTTGACGTACTAGGCAGTGACTCGGTTCCCGGCGTAGACTTTGCCAATGCCCCTAAAGAAGAAATCGAATCTGTTTTTCAGCTATATGGCACGGTTGAATATGACATTCACCAGCCTCTGCTGGCTGCAATGACATCTGATAGCCCATCAACCCTGTATACCCTTCCGAGCGCACCTATTGGTTTAGCTCTGTCAGCTGATAATGATGGGGTTGGCTTGAGCTGGAACGCCAACGATGAAGAGGATGTTATTGGTTATAATATCTACAGAAGGTCTGATAATTTTGCCGACTTTCAGTTGATTGCGGAAAAGGTAGACTCAGTGGTTTATGTGGATACCTCAGCTGTAGATGAAATGCCTTACTACTACAAGATAGCCGCTGTTGATGCAGAGGATATTAGTTACCTGAGTGAAGAAGTGGCAACCGGCATTGTTGCAATGGAACTGCCAGGTTTGTTGCAAGCTGAGAGCTGGACAGCCATGAGCGGTTTCCAGATAGAAACTACGACTGATAGCGGCGGTGGTAACAATATCGGATTTGCAGATCCAGGAGACTGGCTAGAGTATTCGGTTAATATAAGCCAAGCGGGCAGTTACCTCATTGAATACAGGTTGGCTTCTCAAGATGGCAGTGACGGTTTTACCGTATCTGTTAATGGCGATATTGTTGATACCGTTTTAGTTGCGGCTACGGGTGGTTGGCAAACGTGGACCACACAAAGTAATACAATAGATTTACCGGCGGGTGAGCACACCATCAGGGTGGATGCATTAAGTGACCAGTGGAACTTAAACTGGATTAGTTTTTCGCTTACTTCGACGCCCACAAGTTGGCAGCTCGTTTGGGCCGATGAATTTAATGGCGATACGATTGATCCGGCGAACTGGGAGCATCAAGTTTTTCCAGGTGCTGATAGCGGAAACGACGAGCTTCAGCATTATACCGATCGCACAGTAAACTCTCGTATTGAAGACGATGCGGATAACCCCGGCAGTGGCAATCGAATGTTGGTGATCGAGGCCCATGAAGAAAGCCCTCAATATCTGGGACACGACTATAGCTCTGCACGCTTGCACACTGCAGGTAAGCAAGACTTCTTGTACGGCCGTATTGAAGCACGTATAAAAATACCATCAGGACAGGGCTACTGGCCTGCTTTTTGGATGTTGCCAACCGACTGGGTATACGGCGGTTGGGCGGCCAGCGGTGAGATCGATATTTTAGAAGCTGTCAATGTCGCTGACACGGTTCATGGTACTTTGCACTATGGTGGCGAATGGCCTGCCAATCAGCATTCGGGTTGCGCATACGATGCAGGAGGCGGAGTAAATTTCGGTGATGACTTCCATACGTATGCCGTTGAGTGGGAACCCAGTGAATTTCGTTGGTATGTTGACGGAAACTTATTTTGTACTCGGACCAACGACAGCTGGTTTAGCGACAACGGCCCTACACCTGCACCCTTCGACCAACGTTTCCATATACTGCTAAATGTTGCGGTGGGGGGAACTTGGCCTGGAGCACCTAGCTCGAGCACGGTGTTCCCGCAAAAAATGTGGGTTGATTATGTGCGGGTTTCACAGATCCCTAACGAACAACCGACCGTTAACTTGACTAACCCGACCACCACCACAGCTTTGTCTTCGGGGATCAATACCCTACAGGCTACCGCTATGGATACTGATGGCACAATTGAGCGAGTCAAATTCTATGCAAACGGAAGTTTCTTGGGGCAAGACACGACAGCGCCTTACAGTTATGACTGGGATGTGGTGGATGGATGTTATGAGGTGCGGGTCGATGCGATTGACGATTTGGGCGGGCTAGCATCCGATGTTGCTACAGATGTTACAGTGGGCATAGGCTGTCCTGTAAGCCCTTTTAATGGCACACCTATGAGTATACCCGGCATCATCGAAGCAGAAGATTTTGATTTGGGCCCAGCCGGTGTTTCATATAGTGATACCTCTTCGGGGAATGAAGGAGGTGCATACCGCACAGACGTCGATGTCGACATGGAAGCTGCTAGTGGAGGTGGTTTTAATGTAGGTTGGATTGCAGATAATGAATTCATCAAATATACCGTGAATGTTGCGAACGCAGGAGACTATACATTGGAGCTCTCTGTCGCTTCACCGTCTGGAGGTGGTGTAATTCATGTCGAGTTTGACGGTGTTGATGTGACCGGCCCAATCATGATTCCCCTGACTGGCGGCTGGCAAACCTGGTCAACCATTTCCGTTAATATCTCCCTAATCGAGGGGGAGCAGGTAATGACTTTTGTGGCTGAAACCGCTACAGGTGTTGAGTTTAATCTGGACTATTTTGATATTACGGCGAACTAAGTTTTCTGATGTAAGTTACGTTCCCAAGTAATTGGTAACACATACCTTTTAATGCGGATTTACCGTGTTAAAAGGTATTAAATTACAGGGGAGTTATCAGGCGCGCTAATTTCTTAATGTCCACTTTTTGCGTCAAAGTAGTCTGATAATTAGACCGACAGTTTCCTCTGGTAATGACTGACACAGAGGTGCACATAGTCTTCTTGTCCAAACATCACGTTCCTAACGTCAGAGAATTGTGCTTAGTCTGATTAACCACTTATCATGCCTTGTAAGGAATTTTTTTATACTCTTTTCTCTCGCATCCAGTCCACAACATCATTAATGGTATCGCATAGTTTTATATCTATTGGCTTAACCTTAAGATCCTTTACCGCCTCTTCCTCCAGTTTAAGTAAGCTAACAAGAACGCTTTTTTTGAAAGCGGACTTCAGTACATAACCTCTATACCTTAGACCCATAGTTCTACACCATTTGTAACTTTCTAAAATAGGTTCTGCAGCTTCCAGCATCTGCATTTCATAATAGGCCATATCAATGATAAGACCCCAATCCTCAATGCCATCAAAACTGTCAGTAATTAAAGATTTAGCTGAACGAATAAAATCTTCAGCCCCTTGTCTATTAAAAGCTCCCGATAATGTTGCAACCACGCAATTGCCTGCTAAAGATAGAACAAAATTCCCGTGACTTTGATAAAAGTCATTTACTCCTAAGATAGAACAAGGCTTGGTTAATTAGTTGACTAGGCAGATAACATAACATGCTTGTTCAATCTATCAAATCGAGCACTTTTTGAGGCATTGCATAGCAGTATTTTCAGGTGGTAGGTCTATCAAATATTTTTATTTGCGGTTTGTTTTAGTCAAATTTTCTGGCATGGGAAGTTTTTCTGAATAGACCGGCGAATTACGCAGACACTCATTGCAATTCAATCAGATATCTAGATTCATCTTACAATGGGTGTCCCTATATACCACACATTCGTTAACTCTAACTCCTGTCATTAAAAACTTCTGTCATATAGGATGGAAGCTAATCCAAGATGATAATAACGATATTAAGAATTCTTACCTTTATTAGGAAAAGCCACATATGCTAAATAGTAAAACGCTCTCACTTTTTGTAGGACTATTCATATCAAGTTCGGCAATTGCTACAGACGTCAATGACAGTATTGATAAAATATTCTCTAAAATAGTTCAACAGAATGCACCAGGCTGCAATGTGGGGATAATTAAGGATGGGGCTTTTATCGTTAAAGCTGGTTACGGCCTTGCCAACATGGAGCTGGGTGTGCCGCTGGACGGTAATCAAGTGCATCGCATGGCGTC